>DAOVVZ010000270.1:0-3762 GCA_030636915.1 Methylomarinum sp.
CATCGTTAAGTGTCTCTGGGTTTTCTAAGGAAAAAAACGAAGTTGATAGGGCAATGTTAGATTATGGCTTTTATGATTCGGAAGGGATGATTAATTTAACCGTAAGGACAATGCTGAATTATATTGGTCTGACACAGATTATTTTTGAATAATAAAATAGCTAAAGGAAAGTAGATGAAATATAGCGTTAGTCTGTTGGTTTTTAGTAGCTTATTTTTTCTACAAGCTTGTGTTAAACCTGTGTCTGAAACCACCACTCCTTCAGATGTAAGTGTCGTTAATCAGGCGATTACCGTACAAGGTCAGGCAACGATAAAGAAGGGTGCCAAATTATTAGCCAGAAAGCAGGCATTTAGAGATGCGATAAGAAATGTATCCCTAGAGGTGGGGAGTAGATTTTCTTCTGAATCAATACTAGGCAGCACCAAAGTTGTTGATGAGTGGGTGGCTGATAATATATATCACATACAGGTTTTGGCAGTATTATCAGAAGGGCATCAGTCTTGTAATTCGCCTTATCGAAAAAGATTGGTGGCAACGGCTTTTCCAATAGCGACTTCTGGACAGGTAAGTGCAAATGAAACGCAGGATTTGTACAGTGGAATTCCAAGGGAAATAATGAATCAGCTGATGGAGTCGGGTGACTTTATCGGGCGTAATGAAACGCATACCGTACTGTATTCTCGCCCAGATATGGCGCCGGAAATAATAAATCAAACTGAATATCAAGACTCTTATGTTGTGCAGTTGGCGCAAGAAAATGGCTCGCAATTTGTTTTGTCAGGAGTTATTAGAGATTTAGAGGTCGAATCAACTGAATTTATCCGAGGTTCGGGTGTTTTTTCGCAGTGGAAATCACTAATGCGTGATTTTGTGGCAAGACGAGGTGTGTCTGTTGATGTTTATGTTCATGATGGTGGTAATGGTGCCTTGTTGTTCCAGCATCGTTATACTGATACGGTTATTGGCGATGTCTGGATTCCTTCTGGATATACTGTGGGTAGTGAGCGTTTTAAATCAACGCCAACGGGCCATAAAATTTCTAAAATTATACAGTTAGCAAGTAAAGATATTAGACGGCTATTTACCTGCCACCCTTTTTCGGCAAAAGTGATTAGAGTTGAAAATAAAAAGGTCTATATCGCGGCTGGTTCTCAGGATAAGCTAAAGAGAGGGGATAGTCTGGTGGTCTATGCCGTTAATTCAACGGCAGGTTTGCAGGAACATCAAATAATAGGTGTTATTAATATTCAGAGTATTCAGGCAAACTTTTCTGTTGGTGAAATGGAAGTTGTGTCAGATGTTAGAAGAATTAAAGCTGGAGATTTGGTTAAAAGTTGGTGACAAAGGGTAGGGCGGACTACTGAAGTCCGCTCTACAGTAATGTCTTAAATAGCTTGTTTAATTCTCTTTAAAGCATTTTCTAAATTTTCCATGCTAGTAGCAATAGAAATCCTCATGTGTCCAGGGCAACCAAATGCAGAACCTGGAACGATTGCAACGCCTGCTTTTTCAATTAAGTATTCTGCAAAGTCTAAGTCCTTCTCAATCCCATCAAGCTTGTTGATAAGCTTTTCTACATTAGGGAATACATAGAATGTGCCGTCACTACTGATGCACTCTATACCATCCATCGTGTTAAGTTCTTTAACAACAAAATCATGACGTTTTTTAAACTCAACTAGCATAGTGTCTATGCAGCTTTGGTCACCATTAATAGCCTCAACCGCAGCAACTTGAGAAATTGAAGTTGGGTTAGAAGTACTTTGAGACTGAATTTTACGCATTGCGCCAATTAGGCTTGCGGGTCCTGCCGCATAACCAATACGCCACCCTGTCATTGAATAGGCTTTTGATACACCATTTAAAACCATAGTGCGGTCATAAAGCTCAGGGCAGGCATTAAGAATATTTACAAAACTACCTTTTTCCCAAAGAATATGTTCATACATATCGTCTGTGGCGATAATGATTTCAGGGTAATCTTTAAGTACCTCACCTAATGCTTTAAGTTCTTCAGCAGAATAAGCAACGCCTGTTGGGTTTGATGGGCTGTTAATCACAAATAAACGGGTTTTATCAGTTATTGCTGCACGTAATTGATCCGCTGTGATTTTAAACTGCTGGTCTTGTGTGGTTTCAACAATTACAGGTACACCGTCTCCCAACAAAACCATATCAGGGTAAGAAACCCAATAAGGCGCAGGGATAATCACTTCATCACCAGGGTTGATTAAAGCTTGAGCAAGATTAAAGAAACTTTGTTTGCCGCCACAAGAGACTAAAATTTGATTGAGTTGATAATCAAAGCCGTTGTCTTTTTTAAATTTATTGATAATTGCCTGTTTTAATTCAACAGTACCATCAACTGCGGTGTATTTTGTAAAGCCATTATTAATTGCTTTAATTGCCGCTACTTTAATCGGTTCAGGCGTATCAAAATCAGGTTCACCTGCGCCTAGTCCAATAATATCTTTACCAGCCGCTCGCATTTCAGCTGCTCTAGCAGTAATTGCTAGTGTAGGTGATGGTTTTACAGCGTTAACTCGATTAGATAATGTAATACTCATAATTCCTCATAATGAACTTAAGACCAATGTTATTTGCATTATACGCTATGTAATCAAACCTTTGTATTTACTGAGTAATAATGTGATGAATTGATGCTGTATTGCATAGAATTACTAGCGAATTTAAAAAAAACTGAAATGTGCTCGGTATGAGGGACATGGTTACTTAATGACTATTTATAAAAAAGGCTTATGCCTTAAGTGTGTTTTATCTCTTTTTGCTAAAGGTAATTTTAGTTGTAGTAATCAGGAAATCAGCAGCTGAGGTGGGGGAGACTGGTTTTATTTGACTCGGAAGAAGCAAGTAGATTTTAGCATAATGGTAAGTGGCAGGTAGGGTTTAGCTGAATTGACTGTCTGACATAGCCATTATGGAAATAACAAGACGGTCAGGAATATTATCATTAGTTGATATTGCTATTTTTAGCTCAGCTTCCGCTGGAAAAGTATCATGAAATTTATTTCCTACAGTATTAAATTCATTTAAATCGAGATCTACGGTTGTGATAACCATTAAGCCATGTGTCATTTTTGGGGTGGTGAAATTGGCTCCATTTTCCTCTAATTGTTTAATTGCGCTATCGCAGGCTATATTAGCCCTATCAGTATCTGAGCTATAACTCATAGCAAATAATACCTGACCTTTTAAGACAGATTTTATATCGGCATAATCAAATCCAATAAGGCTGGTTTCAGAAACGGGATCAATAACAGATCGTAATGCCCAGTAAAAAAAGGCAAAGTCTAGCGAGCTAAATATAGGCTGATGAGGAAGATTGAGTTTTGGGTTGTTGGTGTTAATGGCATCAAAACCAGAAGGTATCTTGTTTTCTTCCTGTCTATCAATGATTTGTGAGCTAATGATTATGCTATGTAATTTTGGGTGATGATATTCGATATCTTGTAATTCATTGACCTGATCAGTTAAATAAATGGCCATATCAGCCCCAGAAAGAAATTGTTTTAGTCGATCAAGTTCTGGCTCACCCTTGTTGCTTAAATGGTGAAAGGAAACGCCAGGTTTACTAGCAAAGTGCTGAGTTGAAGTGATTTCTTTAATTGCTTGTTTTCCAAAATTACCTACGCTAATAATTCTAAGTTGGGCGTGGTTGGTGTATATATGTTGAAGATCCATTATTCTATATCCCAAGTGAATTCCATTGATAAAAGTCCTCCAGAGTAGTTTTTATCA
>DAOVVZ010000295.1:0-3565 GCA_030636915.1 Methylomarinum sp.
ACTCTTTATAACGCTCAGCACTGCGGCTTTGGCGCTGCAGCTTGGCTAACTGCTTGGCAATCTCTTCACGCAGGTCTGATAGACGCTCAAGATTTTCACGGGTATGGCGCATCCGTGTTTCAGTTTCATTACGACGCTCTTTGTATTTGGATATGCCTGCCGCTTCTTCAATATGAACACGTAGCTCTTCAGGTTTGGACTCCACCATACGAGAAATAGTGCCTTGCTCAATAATGGCATAACTACGCGCGCCTAATCCTGTCCCTAAGAACAGGTCGGTTATGTCTTTTCGTCGACATTTAGTGCCATTTAAAGCGTATTGTGATTGACCATCTCTAGATACCTGACGCCTAATAGAAATGGAATTGTAGCTTGCGTACTCACCTGCCGCTTTACCCTCACTATTATCAAAAATCAGTTCAACTGAGGCGGTACTGACAGGCTTTCTACCTGAAGATCCATTAAAAATAACATCCGCCATATTGCCGCCACGCAGATGTTTGGCAGAACTTTCTCCCATTACCCAGCGTACAGCGTCTATAACATTGGATTTACCGCAACCATTCGGTCCCACAACAGCGGTTAAATTGCCATTTATAAGAATCGTCGTTTGATCAGCAAATGACTTAAATCCTGAAAGTTTAATTTTATCCAGCTTCATTACTGGTAGAATATCCCCTAATATTTATAGTTTGATCTGTGTATTATTAACGATATACACATCATATTCGACATTTTTTTTAATCTTTTTTATTTAGTCACCATGAGCACTCAACCAAGCAAAACCCTAGATACTTTTGACAATCCAAAACCAGGTCGTGATTTTACCATCCGAATTGATACACCCGAGTTTACTTGTTTATGTCCAATGACTGGGCAACCCGACTTTGCTACCATTACAATTGAGTATGTCCCCAATAAATTATGTGTGGAACTAAAATCACTTAAACTTTATATGTGGTCATTTCGTGAGCAGGGTGCTTTCCATGAAGCTGTGACCAATGAAATTCTTGATGATATTGTTAAAGCGATCTCGCCAAACTTCATGCGCATTCGTGCCGAATTTAATGTTCGTGGTGGTGTATACACTAGCGTTATCGTTGAACATAAAGATGATAACTGGAATGCACCCGAATTAGTTAATTTGCCTTAATTCTGCTCTGGCGTATTTTGGTTACCCAGTTTTAATCAAAATACACCATCAATTCGGCTAAAAATCACCGCTCATATTTCTTCCATAAAACGATACCTATAAGAAATTAATGAAAGGAAAAACCTTTTACACTAGCGATATAGCCGTTGCCCTAAAATACGATGGACAACAGGCGCCGAAGGTAACTGCTAAAGGTGAAGGCATTAGTGCAGAGCAAATTCTGGAGATTGCTGAAAAACATGGTATTCCTTTACAAAACGAACCTGAATTGGCCCGAATTCTTGCGCAAGTGCCTTTAGGCGAAGAAATTCCGCAAGCACTTTATGTGGCTGTTGCCGAGGTTATTGCCTTTGCTTATTTCCTTAGTGGCAAAACACCTGACACTGATAAATCGTAAGGTGGTATAGGGATAGCATTTTCCAACATTTTTTTCACATTCCCGAAGTACCGCGTTATATCTGATAGTGGAAAACACTGTCGTTATTCAACTCTACGTTAATTAACCATCATTCCGTATATAAATGACTATTAAAGAAGCATTAACAACCTTACCGCAATATATATTACCCCATCACTTTCTGTCCAAGGTAATGTCTAAGTTCACCCATTCAGAAATTAAAGTATGGAAGAACTTGATGATCAGTCAGATCATTAAAATATACGGCGTTGATATGTCTGAAGCTAAAGAACAAGACATTAATAACTTCGCCAGCTTTAACAAATTCTTTACCCGCGAGCTTAAAGCCGATGCCAGACCTATAACTCAAGCTGATAATGCTATTGCTTGTCCGGCTGATGGCGCGGTTAGCCAGGCAGGGTTGATCGAGCAAGGTAATATTTTTCAGGCTAAAGGCAAGTCTTTTACAGCCACCGAACTGTTAGGTGGTGATGCAGCTAGGGCAAAACCATTTGAAAATGGTGCCTTCAGCACTATCTATCTATCCCCTAGAGATTACCATCGTCTACATATGCCTATCAAAGGTACATTAACCGAAATGGTACATGTTCCAGGCAGATTGTTTAGTGTTAACAGCGCAACGACAAATTCAGTACCAGGCCTTTTTGCTAGAAATGAACGCGTAGTCTGTCTATTTGATACCGAATTAGGCCCAATGGCATTAATACTTGTCGGGGCTATTTATGTTTCGATCGTGCAAACTACGTAGGATTGTGTTGTCACACCACCAAGCATTGAATCAGTTCGCTCTTGGCAATATCAAGATGACGCACCTGTGATTGAAAAAGGCGCAGAGATGGGGCGGTTCAATATGGGATCTACTATTATTATCCTTTTTGGTAAAGATGCGGTTGAGTGGGATGCTAATTTTAAAGCAGGAAAAAAGGTTAAGCTTGGTGAGAAAATTGGTCAAGCATAAAACTGTCCAACCTTTTAATAAACGTATAGCCAAAATAACTGCTATACGTTTATTTGTAGTAGACTTGATCAACATCTCCCCGGTCTTTAGCGGGTGGTTTTACTTATACTTCACACGGCAACGGATGCGGTTTTCTATCGGTCGATTTTTGCCGATAGGCAGCGTTGCTAAAACAGTTGCGTAGCTTGCTATGCGCCTGTTTCAGCGCCTTGCTATCGATAAAAGTCAACTCGCTTAAAACCCGCATCCGTAACCGTGCAAAGTATGTAACACCTTATCCATTTAAAATAACAGCCAATGGACATAAACCAATAACTGCTCTAAACAATATGGTATTGTTTTTTAACAAACCATAACAGTGGTACTCAAACAATTGATCATCCCCAACCACATCTGAAGTCACTTTCTCCACTAGAATGTGCAAGACATCATTACTCTTTAGTTGATGCAACAATACTTTATCTAAACTAATCCTGTGAGATGTATAGACCATTGGATTTTTTTCAAAGTCATGCTTTTCAAATATAGCTTTTTCCAATAGGGCGCATGAAATGAGGCTACAAGGAAATATTTCAGGAAAATAAACAGTATTGGTCAATTCATTAAAATAGTCATTTTGATTTGCTAAAGAGCCACACAAAAAGTTCTTTGCGTTACTGACATTTAGAAATTTACGTTTTAAAAATAACTTAGGTGCCTGGGCCAAAAAACAACGATCTTGCTGGTGCCTTAAGTCCCCCAGGTAAGTTAAATCATTTTCTCTCAGAAATAATGGATACTGCGATTCTTTTTTATACCCCATTAAAGCCAGTTTATTATCACTCTTAACACTTATGCGATTACTTAATATTATTTCTGGCTCCAATTTAAATTGTGACTTTTTAATATCAACATTAATTTCTTGATTCGGTTTAACCGCATTAGCAAATGTAAACTGATAATTACTGAATTGTAAGTGGTGCTGGTTTATGAGCTGCTCTTCATCATTTATTGCTCGATAATGGTGCATGGAATGTTCTATTAATGACTCTAGCTG
>DAOVVZ010000100.1:0-5967 GCA_030636915.1 Methylomarinum sp.
TTAGCAATCATGTAAATTACATTCATTGGAACCCAGTGAAACACGGTTGGGTACAGCAAGTCGCTGATTGGCGTTATTCAAGCTTTCACAAGTTTGTTGAATTGGGTATATATTCAAATAATTGGGGCTATTCAGGGAAGTTTAATATTGATGGTGACGAATAACTCGAACGATGCGCTTCGTTCCTCAGCACATCCTATGTAGTGCACCTTATGGGGTTCTGTCGCGTACCTTATCGGGTTCATACTATGAACTTTCAGTCTATATTGGGTGAGTTAAAGATGAAAAGTCATTTGGCTTTTGTTTGAAATTTAAATAGAAAGAGATCCTAAATGGTAAATCCGGTAACTATTGAAAAAAAACAAGATGACCTTGTTGAAGCACATGGCATGCGCGATCAAGGTATGTTGGGGCGCGGAATGGGAATGGGAAATTCTCTTTTTGCCTTGAGTTATGATTTTTTACCGTCTGAAGCAAAAACGACGATTGCTTTAATTATCAGTAAGGGGCCGTATCCTTTTAGTCAGGATGATAAGCCTTTTGGTAATAGGTTTGGTGATTTGCCGTCTGGGCAGTATCTTGAGTATACAGTGCCAACACCAGGCCTATCCAATAGAGGAATGAGACGAATTGTTGCCAGAAAGAAGACGGGGCAATTATTCTTTACAGCCTGCCATTACGAACGAATTCAAGTGAAAGGCGGCACATTTTCGGATCGACCGAGAATACAGGTTGAGGCGACTGAAGGCGTTGATGCTTCATGGAGAAATGGTTTTTACGTTATAACAGGCATGTCTGTAGGTATGAGGAATGATGTAGTCATGGCCATTAGCTGAATGTTTTACAGTCCTACCAATTGAAAATTTATAATAAAAGGATAAATATATTATGGCAAATTGTCTTGATTATGCAAAAATTGCTTATGCAGCTTATTTTAAATCGACAAATCAATACTATGTAGATCCACCCGGACATATGGTTGATAACTGGACGGTTCAAGAATGGGAAGCTGGGACTTTAGTTGGAGATGGTTTTCAGGGTGGTATTTGGCAGAATGATCACGATGTGGTGGTGGGCTGCTGTGGAACAAATCCTAAGCAATTAAAATTAATTTCTGATATTGGTGCTGATATTAAAATTGGTTTAAGAATTTTACCTAATCAGTGTTCTTCGGCGCGCCAAATGGTAAAAGCCGCTAAAAAGATAGCTAATGGTCGGCGAGTATCTGTCACCGGTCATTCATTGGGTGGTGGTTTGGCTCAGGTTGTTGGTCGGTGGGAAGGGGTTCCTTTCGTCACCTTTAATGCGCCTGCAATGAAGCAAGTTATGGCTGCTGCTAAAGTAAATGTCTTTAAACCGATGATGATGGTTCGTACTTTAAGAGCGCAAAAAGCCAGCGACACATCTGGAATTAATTTCAGAATAGCAGGTGATTTGGTGAGTTCTCATTTTAAAGGGATGGCAGGAGATCATCTGGGAATGGTTGTGGACCTTCCTAATGCAACGGGTGGGGGCGCACACGGTAAAGGCAATTGTTGGCAAGCTGTATTGGAGTGTGACTGGGCTAATATTGATCCTTTCGAAGCACTATAGATGTTGTACTTACCATGATTGTATAGCGTTGCGTTAATAGATAAAAACAAAAAGAAGAAAATCATGAGCGAAAATAATCGTAATGTTTCAGTAACAACGCCTTTAGGTGATGATGAGCTTATATTTTCTCGATTAACAGGCTCCGAAGAAATGGGGCGGTTGTTTGAGTTTGAGATTGAGCTGATCAGAGAGTATGAAAAAGGAGCGGTAGATGCCACTAAACTGTTAGGCAAGGAAATGACGGTTGAATTGGATATGATCCAGGGGGGAACACGTTATTTGAATGGTGTAGTAGCCCAGTTTAAGCATACGGGTTTGGTGGGGCGATTTATTACCTACCGCACTGTTATACGTCCCTGGTTATGGTTGTTGACTTTATCCTCTGATTGCAAAATATTTCAGGATAAATCGGTTGTCGATATTATTAAAGCGGTCTTTGCTGATTATACCTTTGCCGATGTCAAGTTTGAGTTATCAGGTAGTTATGAAACGCTTGATTATTGTGTGCAATACAGAGAAAGCGATTTTGATTTTATTAGCCGGTTAATGGAACATAACGGCATTTATTATTATTTTGTGCATACAAATAATAAACATCAACTCATTGTGACTGATGCTAATAATCTTCATCAAACAGTGAGTGGCTATGAAAAAATACCTTATTTTCCCCCTGAGAATGCAGAAAGAAGAGAAAAGGATCATATTTCCGAGTGGGTTAATGAACATAGAGTATGCAGTGGGAAATTCGAGTTAAATGATTTTGACTTTGAAGCTCCCAGTTCCGATTTAACAACTAAATCGTTTAATACTGGCAAGCATTTACAGGATGATCTGGAGGTCTATGATTACCCCGGTAAATACACGGTTACCTCTGAAGGAACAAAATTAACAGATACACGGATTGATGAGTCACAGACTGCTTTTTCAATTACTCAGGGCAGTGGCAACGCTATGGGCTTGCAACCGGGAATGGAATTTGAACTGGAAGACTTTTATTTTGAGGAACAAAACACTAAGCATTATATTGTTTCCGCATCCTATGCGATTGCAGGTGATGAAATAGTCTCAGGTTCGTCTTCTACCGGAGATATGTTTCAGTGCAGTTTTACTGCGATTGATTCTCAGCAACAGTTTAGGTCGGCACGAATGACTCCAAAACCCGTAATTGCGGGCACCCAAACGGCAATCGTAGTCGGGAAAAGTGGTGAAGAAATCTGGACTGATAAATATGGACGAGTAAAAGTTCAGTTTCACTGGGACAGAGTAGGTGAAGAAAACGAAACCAGTACTTGTTGGATACGAGTATCACATCCTATGGCAGGTAAGAATTGGGGGGGAATATCTTTACCGCGCATTGGACAGGAAGTGGTTGTCAGTTTTATGGAAGGAGATCCTGATAGGCCTTTGATTACTGGGCGCGTCTATAATGATGAGCAAATGCCACCTTATACTCTACCTGCTAATCAGACCCAAAGTGGTATGAAAACCCGAAGTTCAAAGGGTGGGTCGGCAGAAAACTTTAACGAAATTCGCTTTGAAGATAAAAAAGGTGAAGAAGAGCTTTATATACATGCGGAGAAGGCTTGTAACCGTGTTGTTGAAAATGATGATACCTTAAAAGTCGGGTTTGATAAAAAAGACAGTGGTGATCAGACCATTGACATTTACAATAATAGAATCGTTACCCTGGAACAGGGTAACGATTCTACAACAGTGTCTATGGGTGATCATTCTCTTGATGTCAGTGCTGGGAAAAGTACTGTTGAGGCAGCAGTTTCAATTGAATTGAAAGTGGGTAGTAACAGTATCAAAATAGATCAATCTGGTATCACAATTAAAGGCATTATGATTAAAATTGAAGGCTCTGCAACGGCCGAGATGAAGAGCCCGATGACGACAGTCAAAGGTGATGGAATGTTGACCTTGAAGGGTGGCATTACCATGATTAATTAGCATTGAGTGATTGCTTGATTTATTCAAAGAGAGAAAAATGACTGAGTTAAATTTTATTAAGGTGATCCAGCTAAAAGCAATGCTTATTGCAGCAGAGCTTGATTTAACTGATGAAGCAAAAGCCTTGTTAACGGAAGATGTGACACCTGCGCAGTATGTCCAGCAGTTAACAGATAATGCACTGTATGGTGATATAATCATGTTTTTGGCGGCAGGTTTATCAAAAAGGGAAAGTACCTGGTGGGCTTGTCTATGCGCAAGAAGTGCTTTAACAGATAAATCCCTCGAATCTGATCTCAAAGCAATAGAATTAGCAGAAGCATGGGTTTATAAGCCAACTAAAGAAAATTGTCAGTTAACATTGCCTGCGGCAGAAGCGACTAAATTTAAAACAGCTGCTGGCTGGGCAGCTATGGCAGCTTTTTGGAGTGGTGATAATATTTCACCTAATGATGATGCCGTGGTTCCACCACCTTCTGATTTAACAGGTAAAGCTGTTAATGGTGCGGTTTTACTTGCAGCAGTGCAAGCCGATCCAGCTAAAGTCGCCGAGTATCAACGATTATATATTAACCAGGGTATTGATATAGCCAGTGGCGGTGATGGGCGTAATGTTAAATAACGATCTATTAAGTAGGAGATAGCATGGGAATGCCCGCAGCACGAATTACAGATATGCATGTATGTCCGATGACTACAGGTCCTGTTCCTCATGTGGGAGGTCCTATTTTACCACCTGGGGCTGTGACAGTATTGATAGGTTCATTACCTGCTGCACGTGTGAGTGACATGGCTACATGCGTTGGTCCACCAGATTCTATTGTTAAAGGGTCGGCAACGGTTTTAATTAATAATTTACCTGCTGCGAGGATGACGGATAGTTGTTCTCATGGTGGAGTCATTGTGGGTGGTTTACCCACTGTTTTAATTGGCGGGTAAATCTTAATGGCAATATTTTATATGACTATGAACTTGCCACTGGTTGCCTCCTATTAGGCTTTCAAGATATGGAGTAAACACTTCCATATGACCTTGGCAGCAGTATCGGACCACCTTGGATGGAGGAAATGCAGGTTTTGCATGGAGCGTAAACCGGCCTTGCTGCCAATAATCTTAAAAACCAAAAGAAGCCGCTACAAATGGCAGGATCTGTAGTGCGTCAAAATCTCGGGTTTATTCATTGCTAGCGGCATTAGAAATCTGACCCTGTACTGTTTGCCAAGTTACTTAATTTCGTTCCCTAAAGATTATGCGGGTTTTTATATCAGGCTTTTGTTTGGAATAGAATAGAGGGAAAAATATTAAACTAAATTACCTTTGATAAAGGTAGGGAATGTAACTTGGTGAACAAAAAGAGTTCAATAAAATTAAAATGTCCGGTTTAGGTTGACCAGTACAATATCGAAATTGCTATGAATGATCATATAAAAAGAAACAACCTTTACCAACAGCAGAATAATGAAGATGATAAAACTATTATCAGTGCTGAAAATTTTGATGAGCAAGTGCTTTTATCCGATTCTAATCACGAGATGCACAATGCAGTTTCTGATTCGTTAAAACAGAATAATGAAAATGAAGCTAATAAATTATTAAAGTCGAGGATTGCTGAGTCTGACCAGGATAACCATATTGATGAAGATCAAACACAAATTTCGTCGGGTGCAGTGTTAAGAAATCGTTTTGATTTGTTGGAAGTGCTGGGACATGGAGGTATGGGTACAGTATATAAGGCACTTGATAAAAGAGATGTAGAAGCAGGCAATACAAAGTTTATAGCGATAAAAATCATTAATGATGAATACAAGGATGATAGCGATTTACTTAAAGCATTACATGCCGAGGCGCGAAAGACCCAGTCTTTGGCACATCCAAATATAGTTACAGTCTATGATTTTGACAGAGATGGAAATACGGTCTTTATGACCATGGAATATATAGAAGGTATTCCCCTTAATCAAATGCTTAAGGCGGAACCTGATGGAATGAAAAATAATGAAGTTATTCATTTAGTCAACCAGATTGGTAGTGCCCTGGTTTACGCGCATAGTCAGCATATTATTCATCTGGACTTGAAGCCAAGTAATATTTTTGTGGATGTCAATAAAGATGTCAAAGTGTTTGACTTTGGTATCTCTAGAGTCACTAATATTTTTCAGGCTAAAGGATTTGATCCCGGTGTTCTTGGGGGACTGACTCCAAGTTATGCTAGCCTGGAAATGTTTCAAGGTGAATCTCCTGACCCTAGAGATGATATTTATGCACTTGCCTGTATGACATATGAATTGTTGGCCGGGCATCATCCTTTTAACAAGGAAAGGGCAGATATTGCAAAGAAAAAGAAATTAAAGCCAGCTAAAATAAAAAAACTTAATGCCAGGCAATGGAAGACGCTAGCTCAGGGGTTAGCCTTTGATAGAA
>DAOVVZ010000287.1:0-3620 GCA_030636915.1 Methylomarinum sp.
AGGTAAATTAGATGATCAATGCTTTGCTCCAAAATTCAAAACATTTTCTCCTCCAGAAAAAAAGCAAGATACCCCTGTTCCAGAAGTTGAGCCAGAGGCCGAAATTGGCTTTACTGTTTCAGGGATTGCAGATCCAACAACAATTAGGGCTGTAGCAAAAGATCAGCCACTTGAGCTAAATATTGTTGATAAAAAAAGTTATTATCAAGTGACGGCTAACTTACCTGCTGCTTTAACGGGTAAATTTGTACGTATACATTTAAAAGCCAAGGCACAAAAAGGTGAGTGTAGAACTAAAGACGGCTGGTTGATAAAAATAAAGAAAGCCGCTGATGTTGCTGAGGAAGCTGCTCCGGCAGAATAAGTGGCGCAAATTGTAGAATGGGAAAAGGTTTCATTAACTAAAAATAATGGAGTATTCGCATTTTCCTGTTCTACATTTCTTGATAGGATCCTTAGGTACCCATTTTTGCCTCATCACTAATAGGGTACTTTGTCATTCTGAGTCTGCCATGCCTGAAATGGCAGCTGTGTGTTGCTTAATGATAGTTGTTGCATGGCAATATGACGTTTTTCTGGTGATAAAGCGATTTCATCGTAGATAAAACTGTCATCAAAGCCCGCTTTTGCCGCATCTTGACGTGAACAGGCATAATAAACTTTCTTAAGTCCTGCCCAATAAATAGCGCCTAAACACATGGGGCAAGGTTCACAACTGCTATAGAGTATGCAGTCACTAAGCTTAAAATTATTGAGCTTCTTACAGGCAATCCGAATAGCCATGATTTCTGCGTGAGCTGTTGGATCAACATTCCTGGTTACACAATTGGCACTTTCTGCAATAACAATTCCTTCTTTCACAATGACCGCACCATAAGGGCCTCCTTGCTGATGGGTTACATTGTTGTGAGCTAAGTCTATTGCCTGTTGTAGAAATTGTTTATGCATTAGGATATGAGGTTTTAGTTTTTATTCCTAAGGGGTTGTTAGGATCAATGTCTTCCATAAAAGGTAAGCGTCTGTCCTGATTAGTGATCTGGTAAACCTTACCTAACCAGTTGTTAAAAACTGCTCTTGCTGTATCTCGCCAAGTATTATCCAAATGATCTAAAAGCATGTTTTCTGGAAAGTCAGCTAAAGGCAGGTTTTCTTTTTTAGCTTGTTTTAAATGCTGTTCATAATCAACTAAAACCTGAATAGCCTGCTCATCATAATAATTCTCTGGATAAGGGGGGTAATTATCTATCTCATCATGATAAAAACGCATGACTTCACGTTTATATTCTTTTAATAAACTAATCGCATCATATTCAGGATGGCCTTGAAAGAACACGACCCTGAAACCATCTGGACTAACGGCAAGATGAACGCCTGCTTGTGGGCTGGCTGCTAACACTTTAAGCCCTTTTTCCTCTATATCCTGTTGAAATATTTCATTAAATCGGGAGTGAGGCACATCAAACCGGGTATTGATTTCGCAGACCAGTGGATGAGTGCGGTCTAATACTTTATGTGAGAACACTCCCCAGCGTTTTGCTGGTTGTGGTGTGCGTTCAATGCCATAACAATATTCAATTAAAGCGTGAGTAGCAAGACATGAACAGAGGGTTGATGTGACGTTTTGTTTTGCCCAGTCAAATACTTCTGTTAGGGGCTTCCAGAAGTCTTCTTCAGATAAATGAGCGTGAGTGACATTAGCGCCACTGATGATTAAAGCATCTAATCCATCCAGTTTAATCTGCTCAAAAGATTCGTAATATTGCGCAATATGTTGTTGTGCTTCTTCCCCTCTTTCCAGGCCTTCGATTGTAAAAGGGTGTACATGAAACTGAGCAATCTGGTTGCATGCACCAACAAGACGAAAGAATTGACGTTCGGTTGCTTCAAGTGCTGCATCGGGCATGATGTTGAGTAGCCCAATGTGTAGTTCTCTAATATGTTGGTGACTGGCACGCGAAGGATTAAGTACATCTTCGCCTTCTTCTATTAGGCGCTGAAAAGTAGGTAAGCGGGTGTGAGCAACTAATGGCATGATTAGTGTTCCCCTTGCTGAGCGATAGCACTAGCAATTAGCTGAATAAACTCATCTTCAGTTGATACTTTAGCAATATCGTTAGCATCAACGGTATAGCCGTATTGGTCGGCAATTAATTGGTAGCGAGGTAAGCGTGATTTGAATAACTCTGGAAACACCCAGGTTACAAATTCATCCGGGGGGATGAGGTCTGGATCGGCATAGTTATTGGCAGCCATAAACTCAGCTAGTTTTTCATCAAGAAACGCTTCTCTGTAATATAGTGGTTTAGGATCTGTTTTAGCGCGTGTGATGATGGTTTGTTCCAGTGACTCTGGAATTTTTATATAAATGATAACGGTATGCTGAGCTAATGTTTCTAAAACAGCTGGGTTATCTAGTTCACAAGCACTGCCACCAGCATCATTTAAAAAGTGTTTATAGCCGTAAATGTCTTCCGCCTTGTGGATAAACTCTGGGACATCATTTAATGCGGCAATCTCTGCTTGATGATGTAACGCTTGTCTACGCTTAAACTCTTTTAGCGATAAGCCGTCTTGTTCTGGATTACCTAATTTGCCAAGAAAGGTAGAGACAGCGGTTAAATTATCCACTGTAATATTGTTATTAATATGGATAGAGTCAGATAGTAGTAGCTTTTTTAGAAACGGAACGTCCATTGCCTGACGTTTAATGTTATCTAAAATAGGCTCCCCCAAATATTTGGTGCCTATGCGATAGTCTGCTGAATAGTGGAACCAGCGGTCTTTAGGCAATTTATTTGCTAGAGTGGTCTTTCCTGCGCCAGACATGGCGAGCAAAGTAATGCTTTTGGATTCCCAATCCAAAAATTGTTGAGGGCTCATTTTCATGAATGTTGATCCTTAAGCGCTAGTTGATATCATATCCAAAACTGATTTAGTTAAATGTTGCAATTTAATGGAAAGCTAAATGCAGCATCAATCTGGATATTATTTCATTCTAGTCTCTACTAATCCAGCATATCAGAAATGTTGCCGTTTTCTATGTCGGGTGAAGTATGAGTATCTGGGTCGGAATAGCCTAAATCATCGGCCTCTAACGTCCCGTAAGGCGCGCTCCAGTCTTCAGGTGCTTCGATATAATCAAAGGTAGAACTGTACCAGCTGTCTGAGTCATATTCACCAATATCACCATTGACGTATTGCACTTCGATGGAGTCATCATTGTCTTCGATAGCAACTACTTTAAAGCTTAAGTCATTTTCAACGTCTTTATACCAGCTGCCAATTACAGGATCAGTAATAGTTGTCATTGTTTTATCCTTATTCTCAAGTTTACGTCTTCATCATAGCTAAGTTTTGGGTAAATATGCGAGCTATAAATGAAAAAAAGAGTTGTTTAGGGGAGATAAAACGGTAGGCAAAAAAAATGCGGCTGTTAGGCCGCATTGAGAGTAATTTTTAGGAAAAACTATAATGAACACCCTCATCAGGAGGGAAAAGCATTAAGTTGGGGCTATTCTATCGATAAGTAAGCGCTTTGAAAATGTGGCAAATCGACGCGTGACAGATTGTCGCATCCTTATAATTCAATTAGATAGCTATAAACTATAGAGGTTTTTGAT
>DAOVVZ010000078.1:0-6351 GCA_030636915.1 Methylomarinum sp.
ATGGCGCTACTTCTTCTGCCAATGCTACTGTTGCGTCGAAATCTAATGAGTCTAATGCCATTTGAATTAATGGTGTTGCCATGTTCGTACTCCGATTGTTTTTATTACGAATTTATTACGTATTTGCCATGCGCTTACCAAGAAGAGCACTTGTTACGAGTACGTAACTTTAAATCAGTTTATAGGGAAATGTCAATGCCCGTCATACGCACTCTGATAGCATTTCTAACCCTAAACATTATTCATCAATGAAATTTCTAACATTTTGTTATCCAATAAAAAATAATAATATTTTTCCTGAGTGCATTTACTAACTATCACCATTTATCAAATTAATGTTGTTGCAAAAATACAACAAAAACAATACCAGTACTTAGTAAACTAGAGCAATTTAAGGTGGCAGCCTAGATCATCACAGCCTGTGCAAAGCAGGAAAGCAATGTAATCAAAGTACTTAATCATACAATTCAATACATTAGTTGTTTTTAAGCAATGAGTTACTTAATAAGATGGGGGGCTTACACCATCTTCCTGCACAGCGACGTGGAATAGAATGCACACCCATTCTGAAGCATTGGGAACGATAAAAAGTGTTATAGGCAATCAACCCGTGAGACGGATACATGAATAAAAGAATTAATAACACATGACATCTAAGTAATGTCGGATTACGCTATCGCCGCATCCACATTCCGTATTTAACAAATATGCAAATGAACTTATAGTCGATTAATCATCAATTATTGACGTTTTAATTACCCACCCTTAATGAGACAAGTATTCATTCAATAATTCAGATGGTTTATCTTTATCTGCATACAGCTGCTTTATCTCAAAAATCTCATCTAGCGACTTATTAAACAATTCAACTATTGAGGGGTCAAAATGCTTACCCGATTCTGAATTAATTAATTCCATCGCACTATCAACACTCCACGCCTGTTTATAAGGACGCTTCATTGTTAAGGCATCAAACACATCTACAATAGCAACAATCCGCCCATAAAGATGGATATCATTTTCCGCCAACCCGTTTGGATAACCCCTTCCATCCCATTTTTCATGGTGATTAAGCGCAATAATTGCGGCTTGTTGTAACAGTTTATTTTTAGACCGGCTTAGAATTTTTTCACCAATAAGCGTATGTTGCATCATGATTATCCATTCATCACCTTCCAATCGCCCTGGTTTTAGCAGGATTTTATCAGAAATACCTATTTTTCCAACATCGTGCATCGGAGCAGAATACAATAGTGATTCAGCTTCTCTATCATTCATCCCCATTGCTTTGGCTAAACACTGCGTATAATGACCTACACGAATCGTATGCATTCCTGTTTCAGAATCACGAAACTCAGCCGCGTACCCTAAACATTCAATAATTTCAGTTTGAGACTCCATTAATTCCTGGTTCCTTGTCTCAACAGTCTTCAGAATAGTTTGATTGTATTTGTGTAATTCCTGACTACTTAGATAACTCGTTAATAACTGATGAACTCGAAATAAAAACTCATTTTCATTAATGGGACTATTGATAAAGTCTTTTACGACAGTTCCCACAGAAGGGATATGATTCTCTTGGTAAGAGATAAAAAAAACAGGTGGGAAATTGATCGACGGTATGACTTCACTTAATTTATTCGTTAACTCTGATAGCTCTAAAGGCGCTAGAGAACTAAAAACGATAAGGTCTGGCAAACTGGTTTGATATAACTCGATGGCTTTTTTTACAAAATCAGCACACTGAACATTCTGATAATTATTTGCCTTTAATAAATCAAAAATACCACCCAATTGTTCCGAGCCAATAAGTAAAACATTAGCATCGGTAACATCAAGAAAATCATCTATCATTTTTTTCTCTTAATATTATTAAAATATAAGCGTAAGGCGAACTAAAATCCTCCCTACCAGAGTGGTACTGAGTTTATAAACTATTCTGTGATCACTTCAACACGACTAAGCACTTCACTTGATGCTAATTCCAAGCCTTTTTTGTAGCTATCACTGGCTTTGTCTTTATCACCCTTCTCTATCAACACATCACCTAACATTTGATATGCTGCAACTGTAGGGTCTATTGCTACACTTTTTGTTAGGTATTGTTCTGCTTTTTCCATCTGATTACACTTTATACTGATTTTACCCAGCACTCGTAATAAGACTGCACTCCCCGAATGAATAGATAACCATTGTTCAGCTGTTTGCAACTGCCTCTGATAATCTTTGGTTTGTACATTAGCATATAAAACCAATAAGGTTTCATCCCAGACATTTAGAACAGACTTTACAATATCAGCCTCTACTTTTTCACCTGCACCGGTTTCAATCATAGCAGCAAAATAAATAGTAGCAATTCCTTGAACAGATTGAATATGCTCTGGAATACTCAGCCAGACCTTATGAATGTTATCTGCATCACCTTTTACTGCTGCTTGTTTTAACAAACCACTAAAAGTTTCACTCTCCAATAGTTTGACTTCTGCTTCCATCAATACTTTATTTTGATGCAATGAAGGAATCAGTTTACGTATACCTTCCCAGTCGCCTATATGTTGATAGGTTTGATGCAGCAACTTTAAAACACTGGCATGCCCTGAATCTATCGATTGTAATTTAATTAAAGTTTCTAACGCCTGATCAAATTGATTTGAAGATAAATGTAATTCAGCTTGAGTTAATCCGACTGCAATATCCGTTTCCCCCGACTGCTCCGTTGCCTTCCTAAGATATTCGTCTCTTTTTTCTATTGCGCCACGCGATTGTGCGGCTCTGGCAGCAGTTAAATAATGTAACAACGGTGCGCCACTATTGGAGGCATGCTTAATCAATATTTTTTCTGCTTTTTCCCAGTTGCCTTCTGCCGAATCCACCAAACCAGAAATCAATGCTTCTTGAGAACGATTAAATTTAATATTTTTCCCTTTATTTTTCAATTTACTAGGAAGTCGTAATAAAACGCCTAACAACCTAAACAGTATATAAAGAACAAAAAAAACAGCGATCTGAGATACTGCAAAAAAAACTAAAGATGTTTCCAGTGACCAATGCCCAAAACCAATCAACACATAACCAGGATCACTGTATTCACTCAACCAACCATGAATTAAAAACGCAGCCCCTATAGCTACCGCTAGAGAACCAAGAAAATAAATTATATTTTTCATCACTAAGCTCTCGTTTAAGGTGCAATAGGTGCGACAACAGCTGGTGCTTTTGGAGCCACATCCACTTTATGTGCCAACTGTTTTGGTTTTTTCTTCATCTGCCCTTTATCAGCTTCTATTCGTAATTTAGTAATATCTTTTAACATCTTCAGCGATTGACTTACATCAGGTAACTGAGCACTCAGTTGAATATTAATCAATCGATCCAATTCTGCCTGAAAACTTTTTGCTTCCGTATTTTTAGTAAAATTAGCATTTAACCACTGCTTGGTATCTGTAATACTGGTTTTGTACAGCGCATCATTCTGCTGTACCAAGGCAATTTTAATCATTTCCACCTTCACACCCAGTTGCTGCCTGATAAATTCGACCTCTTCAGTGGTTAAAATTGCAGTCACGGGCTGATCGGAATGTTTTACCGTAACGTAACCTTCCAGTAGCTGTAATGCTGAATTTAACACACCATGCTCAGATTCTTGTGTCTGATCATGATCATGGATTTGTTTTGACTCTGTCAGCGGTTTACCCGCATAAGGGAGGATCACCGCTAATTTTGCCACCCTATCTTTTAATAACTGAATTGAAGCATACACGCCTACCACATCAGTCTGTTTTACAGAACGCAAACTCTCAATTTCTTTGGCTATTTTTCCACGCACTTTAAATGCTGCGCTATCACCACTCTCTCTTAATCTTTGGTCTGCCGCTTCTAATGCCATACGCGTGGTTTTAACATCACCCATTAAATGCAATCTTTGATTAGCCACGCTCAATAAATATTCAGCATCTGCAAGCAGCCAATCACCTCTCGTTTTACCTAGTTGGCGTTTAAGCTGAGAAATCTCAGCACTTAAATCTTTACGAGTACTGTTCAGTTTTTCTGTATGTAACTGGGAAAAACCAGCTAATGTTTTAGTGAAATGAGTATCTTTTCCTGCAATATCAGCGCTAAATGTAGCAATTTGCGACTGCATCGACCCTAATTGTGACTGAAAAGCATTGAGCTGTTTACTGGCCTCAATTTCTCTCATATCATCTTTGCTCATCGCATCACTTTGATCCAGTTGCTTACCTTTCATTTCTTGCAATAAATAATAACCGCCACCCGCTAACACTAATATAAGAAGGAAATTAATAATGCCAAAAACAAGCCAACCATAAGACTTTTTGGGTTTATTTTCCACAGGCTGATTTTGAACCTGCTCTTCATTTTTCAGCTGTTCTTCGCTCACTTCTTCGGCCACTGTATTCCCCATTAATTAATTGTTGAGTTTGCTGCTGTCTCAATAATTGCTGTATCACTCGGATTATCCGGCACAGCAATGCGTTTAAATCCAATCTTTTCTGCTTGCACTTTAATTCGACGACTAATCACAATTAAGGGCACGGCAAGTAACTGTGCATGTAATGATTTATTTATCATTACTAACAAATTATTCAATGCCTCGCCACTGGTGATGGTTATTGCATCAAGCGTACCTTGTTGAAGCATCTCAGAAATATCTACATTATCGTAAACAGGTATTTCTCTTGCATAAACTTCCATATAATCTACCTTTGCACCGCGTTCACGCAAGCAGTTAGCTAATGTTTCTCGCCCGCCCTGTCCACGAATTATCAAACAAGATTTGTCATAGACATTCTTCATTTCCTCAGTCGCCAATAAGCCTTCCGTATTAAACTGAGTTTCTGGTAGCAAATCAACCTCTAATCCAGCCGCCTGCAATGCTTTTTTAGTCGCTTTGCCTACTGCAGCCAATGGAACCCGCTTGAAACAGTCTATTTTGCCATTATTAGCCTTAAGAGCAAAGTTTACCGCATTAACACTTATAAAAATGAGCCACTGATAATTAGCTATTTTATTAAGTTGCTGCTTAATTAGTGCTCGCTGTATTGCTACGATACCCAAGGTTGGAAAGCGAATAGCATTCCAACCTTGTTGTTCAATCAAACCACATAATGCTTCGGCCTGATGCTTAGGCCGAGTGACTAAAACATTATAATTTTTTATGCCGGCATTCACTGATATAGCTTTTTCAGGATTTCACCCGCGCCTTGAGCTAACAAATCATCAGCAATTGCCACACCTATTTCTTCAGCCTGAGCAAAAGAGCCTTGCCGCTCTGCTCTATAAAGTATAGAGCCATCTGGCGAACCAACCATTCCCCTCATCACCAGAGTTTCACCTTGTATTTCAGCAAAACCTGCGATAGGCACCTGACAACCGCCATTTAAACGGGCATTCATTGCTCGTTCTGCGCTTACACGAACAGCTGTTTGCTCATCATGTAACGCCATTAAAAAGGCATTAACTTCTTTATCATCCGTTCGACATTCAATACCAATAGCGCCTTGTCCGATAGCGGGTAAACTGACTGAAGGATCCAAACATTCAGTAATGCGTTCAGCCATACCTAAGCGCTTTAACCCTGCCGAGGCAAGAATAATCGCATCATATTCTCCGGCATCCAGTTTTGCCAAACGTGTATTTACATTACCTCTTAATGACAAAATTTCAGCATCTGGGAATTTTTCCTTTATCAGAGATTGCCTACGTAAACTACAAGTTCCAATTTTCGCATTAGCGGGTAAAGAGGCTAGCGAATCATACTTATTGGAAACGAAAGCATCCGTAGGATCTTCTCTATTCAAGATAACAGCCAAGTGTAAACCTTCAGGAAACTCAACAGGCACATCCTTCATGGAATGCACAGCAATATCAGCGAAACCATCAAGCATTCCTTGCTCCAACTCTTTAACAAACAAGCCTTTTCCACCTATTTTAGCCAGTGGTGCATCCAGAATTTTATCACCCTTGGTCACCATTTTGACCAATTCTGTTTTTATCTCTGGAAAAGCTTGTTCCAATCTTTCCGCAACATGTTCAGCTTGCCACAATGCTAAAGGACTTTTTCGTGTTGCTATGCGAATTATTCTTTTTGCCAAAACAAATCCCAATTATTTTTAAAACCAAAGGGGCTTATTGTAATCTTATTTACATTTAAAATCTTTGCCTCTACTCTAACAAAAGCCATGTTTTAATAAAAAAAATAAAACCTCATTTCGATAAAACCTATCTCATCATCGGATTTACACTCATAAACAATGACTTTAGTTGTATAATTTATCTCTTTCAGATATCTACAAATTAAGATAAAAATGGCTACAGTTAATACCGACAAGC
>DAOVVZ010000196.1:0-4435 GCA_030636915.1 Methylomarinum sp.
AACCAGGAGGAAATACTTCCTCACTATTCAAGCAGTATAGAGGGCGTGGATTCAGTTGTATTTTATCGTAAAAATGTACCGCATGATTTCCCTGCAAGTAAAATTACAGTTATTAACTCATTTGATGAGATTAGACAATGTGTAGATTTTATATTTCCATGGAAAAACAAGCCAATACATGATTTACCTTTAGCTTGTTGGATCCCTGATTTTCAGCATCACCATTTACCCAGCTTTTTTTCTTCAGAGGAGTTAAGTGCGCGGAATGATCTTTTTTCTTCCTGTGCTGAGGAGGCGAAACTTTTAATATTGAGCAGCCAAAATGCTTATAACGATTGGAATAAATTTTATCCTAAATCCAATGCGTTAGTTAGAGTTATAAATTTTCACGCATTTATAGACGATGAATTATATAAAATTAATGTGCCTGACATTGTGGAAAAATATAAGCTACCTGAGCGATACCTTATATGCTGCAATCAATTTTGGGCACACAAAGATCATATAACTTTATTTAAAGCCTTTTCCAAGCTGGTTAAGGAGGATAAAAACATTCGGTTGGTATGTACTGGGGCAAAGACCGACTATAGAGATAATGCATATTTTGGTAGTCTTATGCAATTACTCAGTGAGCTTGGGATTGAAGATAAAGTTCATATATTAGGTTTGTTGCCAAGGGGTGATCAGGTATCTTTAATTAGAGGGGCAATGTCTATGATTCAGCCTTCATTGTTTGAAGGTTGGAGTACAGTTGTTGAGGATGCTAAAGCACTAGGGAAAACTATTTTTCTTACAGATCTAGCTGTACATAAGGAGCAGCAGCCAAAATATGGGATATTTTTTCAAAAAGGTAACTCAGATGATTTGACAGAGAAAATATTAGAGCATTACTCTGATTTAACAGTTGGTACAAGCAGTTTTCGCGAACAAAATGCTAAAAATCAGACTGAAAAGCTTATGTTGGAGGTTGGATATGAGTTGTGCAAAATTGCATTTGAAAGTTTATTCATTTTTGGTCGTACTGTACCGAATATTTCCGATGATTTAAATTATATTTTACATAATCCGCTGGTAAGATCGAATGAAAGAATAAGGGGTTGTGAGAATTTGCTAGATTTAATTGGTTTAGGTGAAGAGTCTTTTTTAAAGGGAGACTTAGTTCAGGCAAGAAAATGTTTTATTTTGGTATTGGACCAAGACTCAAGTAATATTTTATCATTAAATAATTTAGGTGTTTTGGAAGCCCACGAAGGCAACATTGAAGCATCCTTTCAGTGTTTATTTAAAGCTTATGAGCTGGATGCTGACAATAAGACAACGGTTATAAATTTATCCGATGTTTTGAGAGAATTAGGACAGCTTAATGAGTCTCAGCAAATATTAATCGAGTATTTAGAAAGCCACCCTGAAGATGAAGAAATAACAAGCTTGTTACCCCTTAAAGAAGACAGTGAAGCAGGTTATTTGGTTACTGTTATCGTATCAACCTATAATTCGGAGCGTTTTATAAAAGGTTGCCTAGATGACTTATGTGAGCAAACAATTTTTGAAAAATTAGAAATAATTGTAATTGACAGTTGCTCAACACAAAATGAAGCTCAAATAGTAAAAAGCTATCAAGCCCGCCATAAAAATATTAAATATATTCGAACAGATACCAGAGAAACAGTATATAAGGCTTGGAACAGAGGTATACTAAATTCCACGGCATCGTATATTACAAATGCTAATACTGATGACCGGCATGCACCTTTTGCATTTGAAAGAATGGTAGAGGCTTTAAATGAAAATAGGGATGTAGCATTAGTCTATGCAGATTGTGGTGTAACCAGAATAGAAAATCAAACATTTAATGTGTGTAACAAAATTGGTGATTTTTGTTGGCCTGAGTTTAATAGAGAGTTGCTTTTTAGTGTGTGTTATATAGGCCCTCAGCCTATGTGGCGTAGGCAACTTCATGTTGATCATGGTCTGTTTGATGGAAAAATGAAGTCAGCGGGCGATTATGAATTCTGGCTGCGAATAGCAGGGGCTGAAAAGTTTTTGCATTTAAATGAAAACCTAGGGTTGTATCTGTTGTCTCCTGAGAGTATTCAGAATAGCAATCAAGGGCTTTCATCGGCTGAGTCGGAAGAGGCGAAAAAAAGATTTTGGCTAGCGGATAAAGGCGCATTACCCCAGCCTCACCTAGGTTTTTTTGTACCGGTAACGAATAAAGAAAAAGTTGAAGCGATCCCTACTGAACAGTTATCACCGTTAGAACATCCGCTAATCAGTGTTGTTTTGCCAACAATGAACCGGAATTATTTATTGTCGAACGCTTTAAAATCATTAGCAAGTCAATCCTATACCAATTGGGAAGCCATTATTGTTAATGATGGTGGAGAGGCTATTGTCAAAGATCAACTTTTTTCTGATGACCGTATAAAACTAATTGAATTAAGCCAAAATCAAGGGCAGGCTCATGCTCGGAATGTTGCTTTACAAGAGGTATCGGGAGAGGTTATTTGTTTTCTGGATGATGATGATATTTATCTGGAGAATCATTTACAAACTATTGCTGATGCCATAAATAATGCAGGTTTCGTCTATACACTTGCAGAATATCTCTACAGGGATCAGTTAGGCAATTTAACAGGAAAATACGTCGGTTATCAAGGTATAGAATATTCACGGGAAAAGTTGTTGGTGGAGAATTTTATTCCTATAAATACCTGGGGGATACGCAAAAGCAAGTTGGATGAAGTGGGTTTTTTTGATGAAGGAATGAGCTGCCTTGAGGATTGGGAGCTATTGATTAGGTTAAGCTCTGTTTGCAATTTTGTTCATGTGCCTGTGGTAACAGCGAATGTAAACTCAATACAAGGTGCTGAGTCAGTTACAAATTCCAATATTAAAAATTATGCGGAAGTTTTTTCTGATGTTTACGAGCGTTACGGGGATTTAAACTCAAAATATGTGCGAGATGAACGTAAAAAGCGATTAAGAACGCTTCCGGGGCAGGAAGAAAAAAAAATTGCAGTAGTACTGCACCTATATTATCTTGATTTATGGGGTGAATTTGAATGGGCTTTAAAAGGTATTCCACAAAATTTTGATCTATATATATCAATTCCTGAAGGTAAAGCAGAAAACATTTCAGCTGTAATTTCACAGTCATTTCCTGCTGCTAAAATTTATGAATTTCCTAATAAAGGAAGGGATATTTTACCTTTCTTAACTATATTTAAAGAGATACAGTCTTTAAGTTATAAGCTGATACTTAAATTGCATACTAAGAAAGGTTCGCATCTTGAGGGGTGTAGAAGCCAAGGTGATTATGGTGATAACTGGCGGAAAATAACTTTATGTTCATTAGCGTTATGGAAAAAACGTGTTAATGACATTTTTGACTTATTTGAATTAAATCCAACATTAGGGCTTTTTGCACCTTTTTCTCATGTAAGTCCATTTAAATCAATAGATGCTAATTTTCAAACAATAAATCAATTAATGCCGGGGATTGATATAGATGAGTTTGATAAAAAACAATTTAATTATATAGATGGCTCTATGTTCTGGTTCCGGCCTGAAGCTATTGAGGGAGTGTTAAAGCTAAATCTTAGCGCAGAAGACTTTGAAGAAGAATCAGGCCAGCTTGACGGTACATTAGCTCATGCAGTTGAGCGCTTGTTTGGTGTTGTGTGCCAGACCTCTGGGTATATTATTACCGATAGGATGCCGAAAAGAGATGATGTGGTTTATCAAAACTGGCTGGAAACAAAGAGCGCGCATGATTTATCGAGGGATATGTTGTTTTTGACTGATGATTCAGCAAAGCTTCTAAAGGTACATTGTCTTATTTATGTTGATGATGAAGATCTTTCAAAACTTGCTGATACTATTGATAGTATGGGAAGCCAGAGCTATGAAAACTGGCATTTATCGGTGATAAGTTGTTTTTCTTGTCCTGATGAAATGTTTGATGAGGTTTTACAGTTAAGTTGGTTGCAGATTGAGCAAAAGACAGATGTTCAAGCTGTTTTATTGAAACTAGGTATTGAAAGTGACTGGCTGTTTTTTCTTGAAGCAGGGGATTATTTAGAGTCGCATGCGATATCATCTTGTATTGAGTATTGTAATGAATACTCAGATTTGCAGCTTGTTTATACCGATGAAGATAGAATAAGCCCTGAAGGTTATTTCCATAGCCCGCAATTTAAACCTGATTTTAACCTGGATTTATTGTATTCAACTGATTACATTGGTGATTTGACGCTATTCAAAACAGCTGTTTTAAATCAATTAGAGCAAATTGACTTTCCAAATGCTTTTGTTGGTTATGATTTTGTTTTGCATTATTTCGATTGTTTTGATGAATCTGCTATTGGACATGTAGAAAGTATTCTTTTGCATCGACGAGATGATTTGGATCAATATAAATTGGCACAGCTTG
>DAOVVZ010000176.1:0-4591 GCA_030636915.1 Methylomarinum sp.
GGTGCCGATTTACACGGCGCTAATCTAAGCGAAAATAATTTATCCGGCCTGTCTTTAGATTTAACCGTGGTGGTCGGGGTTAATTTATCTGGCGCAGACCTTTCCAAGGTCAGTATTTTTGGTGTCAGTATGATGCGTACAAATCTCCGCTATGCAAATCTCAGCGGAAGCCGCGTGATTGCTATCTTAGATAATGCAGATTTAAGCTATGCTAATCTTTCCAATATCAATTGGGGAGCTGATATGAAGAACCAGTCGATGGGATTAATGAGAGCCAGCTTAAAAAAAGCAAACTTAACAGGCGCGGATCTAACCAATGCCAATTTAAGCCGGGCGATGCTAAGGTTTGCAAATTTAAGCCATGCCAAGTTACAAAATGCCCAGTTGTTTGCTGCCAATTTAGAGGGTGCTGATTTATCAAATGCAGATCTAACCGACGCTGATTTAACGTCTACTAAATTAAGTAATGCCAATTTTACCAAGGCTAATTTAACGCGTACCATTTTGAAAAACACTAAAGATAAAGTGATGGCGCGTGGATTAAAGGGTAAGTAAAAAGCCTCGTATAAATACTAATTAGAATAAGATGAAGTGGATGAGTGAAAGGTTTTTGATAGTTGCTATAATTTATCTAACCCTTAGGCGTGAAGATTTAATAACTTCCGGATTTTGACTTGCCTTTTGACTCCACAGAAGCACTAATAAAATAGTTGCGTAGCCTGCTATGTGCCCATTTTATTAGCACTCCTGTGAAGTCAAAATTCTACGCCAAACTTTCGGAACTTATTAAATCCTCACGCCTTAATCTTATTCAGGATTGTTAATGAAAATTGGTATACAAACATGGGGATCTAATGGTGACATCAGACCTATGATCGCACTGGCAAATGGTCTGCAAAATGCAGGACATACGGTGACATTAGTTGTCACTAGTTTAGACAATAGAAATTATGCTGAAGATTGTGCCGAATTTAATATCAGCTACCAGCAAGTTCCTGAGCAGATAAATTTTGATTTAGAATCTTTTGCTCAGCAAACGTTTCGTATGAATACTGCGCAATGGTTAGTTGCTTTATTAGATACCGCCTTCTTTCCTTATGAAGATGTTATTTACCAATCGTCTAAGCAATTAGTCAGTGATAATGATTTGGTTATTGGGCATCATTTTCTTTACCCTCTTAAATTAGCCGCATTAAAGCATAACACGCCTTTTCATAGTGTAATGTTTTGTCATGGCGTTTTGCATGCCGCCAGTCAACCACCTTTTAGATTCCCGAATTTAGGTGCTTGGCTCAATCCTTTGCAATGGCAGTTAATGGACATGGTTTTTGACTTTATTCTAAAAAAGAAATTAACCAAACTTTGGAATAGTGAAGGCATGCCTAAAATTAAGCATGTGTTATCTGAATTGTTAACTTCAGATAGTCTTAATTTGGTTGCTGTTGACCCTGTATTTTGTTCGACAAATAAAGAATGGCAACCGCAACATCATGCTTGTGGTTTTCTTAATTTACTAACAAGTAATCAAAATTGGCAGATCAATGCTGATTTACAACATTTTCTAGACTCGGGATCAGCCCCTGTTTATATGACCTTTGGTAGTCTTCAACAAGCTGTTCCTGAATGGAGTATGGCGTTATTTATAAAAGCCACTCAATTATCAGGCTGTCGAGCTATCATTCAAACCAGTTCAAGGCAATATCCTGAAAACAGCCAACAAGAAAATATCTTTTTTATAGGCCGACATCCCCATCAAAGTTTATTTAAACACTGTGCCGCTGTTGTTCATCACGGTGGAGCGGGTACGACACACTCTGCATCACTTTGCGGTAGACCTTCAATCGTCATTCCATTTATGGATGAGCAACTTTTTTGGGCAAAAAGCCTGGAACAATTAGGCTTGGCAGCAAAACCTATACTGGCTAAGGAAGCAACAGAAACAATATTAGCATCCCGTATTAAAACGATACTTTCGAATGATAGTTATCTGGACAATGCTCACAAAATTGGTTCAGCTATTAGTGCTAGACAAGGTGTTGCTACTGCGGTTGATTTAATAGAGAAAACTATGATTGAAGTAAAAAGTGTTATATAAATATCTATTATGATTAACTGATGCACTTCATTATTTAAAAGGGAAATGTGATGAGTATTGATACTTTAAAATTACGACAAGTAGGAATAGATACCTATCACGAGAATGTTGCTTATTTGAATCGTGAATGTAGTATTTATCGGGCGGAAGGATTTCAGGCTCTGTCTAAAATTCTGGTGAGTACTAATGGCACAACGTTACTTGCCGTACTTAATGTGGTTGATGACAGTTCTATTGTACAACCGGGGGAGCTGGGGCTTTCTCAACAAGCTTTTAACTATTTTAATGTAGTAGAGAATGCACTGGTGACAGTTAATCATGCGGAACCACCAACATCGATGGATGCTGTGCGACGTAAGATTAACGGCGAACGTCTTAGTCAGACTGACTTTGATGAAATTACTAACGATATTGTAGAAACGCGTTATTCTAAAATGGAGATGGCAGCATTTTTGGTGGCAACCGGTCAAAATAACCTTGACCGTGATGAGCTGTTGTTTTTAACCCGTGCCATGCTGCAATCCGGTGAGCGTCTTAACTGGCATGAACCATTAGTTGCTGATAAGCACTGTATTGGCGGTATACCTGGCAACCGGACATCTATGTTGGTTGTGCCGATAGTTGCTGCACATGGCATGTTGATACCTAAAACTTCCAGTCGCGCCATTACTTCACCTGCTGGTACTGCCGATACCATGGAAATTCTAGCTAATGTTGATCTTTCACCCGAGCAATTGCTAGATATTGTGCGGCAAGAGCGTGGCTGTCTGGCTTGGGGTGGAACGGCTAAACTGGCACCGGTTGATGATTTGTTGATTTCAGTCGAAAGGCCTTTGGGAATCGATTCGCAAGGACAAATGGTTGCATCAATTTTGTCTAAAAAATTAGCGGCAGGCTCAACTCATTTGATCATTGATATCCCTGTGGGACCAACAGCCAAAGTAAGACATATGCGACAAGCATTAGCCTTGAGAAAGTTATTTGAGTTCGTCGGTGATCATCTTAATATCCACCTGGAAGTAATGATTACAGATGGACGTCAACCGATAGGGCTAGGTATTGGTCCGGTGCTTGAAGCTAGGGATATTATGAAAGTATTGAATAATGACCCTGATGCGCCGGCTGATTTGCGTCAAAAATCGCTGCAGTTAGCGGGGCGAATTATTGAGTTTGATCCGGATGTGCGTGGAGGACAAGGTTATGCCATTGCTCGGGACATATTAGAGTCGGGTAGGGCGTGTGCAAAGATGAATGACATTATAAAAGCACAAGGTGCAAAAGTAATTGATTTGCAACCCGGTCAGCTGTGTTATGAGATATGTGCTGATCGTGACGGCGTAGTGACTCATATTGATAATTTTCAAACAGCCAAAATTGCCCGCATTGCTGGAGCGCCTATGGAAAAAAAAGCAGGGGTTGATTTGTTAAAAAAATTGGGAGATAAAGTAGTAAAAGGTGAGCCTTTATTTCGGATTCATGCTGAATTTGAGGCAGATTTTATGTTTGCAAAAAACCTGGCAAAACAGAACACGGGTTACAGTATTGGTGATGATGAGCAGGTATTGAAACCGTTGATTGCATTTTAGGATTATAGCTATGTTAATACTTACATTTACTGAATATATGACTCAGGCTCAACGCCTAGGAGCGGTACTTGATGTTCAGGTTGAAGAAGTATACCTACATCATTTCCCAGATGGGGAAAGCTTATTACGCTTGCCAACAAATATCCCTGAGCATGTTGTTATATGTCGCAGTCTTAATCAGCCTAATGATAAATTAATCGAATTGTTGCTGTGTGTAAAAACAGCTAGGCAATTAGGGGCAAAAAGAGTAAGCCTAGTGGCGCCGTATTTATGTTATATGCGTCAGGATATTGCTAACCACCCTGGTGAAGCAGTTAGTCAGAGTATTATCGGACAAATGTTGGCCGAGCAGTTTGACGATGTTATTACTGTTGATCCACATTTGCATCGTATTTCAAAGCTAAGTCAGGCGATACCGATAGCTAATGCGATTAGCCTGACTGCGGCGGATGAAATTGCTTGTTTTCTTAAGCATCAATTCGATTATGCCGTGTTATTGGGGCCTGATGGTGAATCGGAACAGTGGGTGTCTGCTATTGCAAAAAAAATAGGTTTTGACTATTTGGTAGCAGAAAAAACCCGTCAAGGTGACACGCAAGTAATGATGAGCTTACTTGAGCATGATTTCCATAATAACCCTGTCGTTATCATCGATGATATGGCAAGTACGGGGAGAACGTTAGCCAAACGGCACAGTTCGTCATGTCAGGTTCGGCACAGGCCGGGTTTATAGCGGAGTCCATGCTTAAATCACAAGCTATGCAAAAAGGGAGTTTTTATCGAATCCCCGACGATATCGCCAGTCCTATTGTGCAAAGAGGAGTGATAATCAGCAGGAGTGGAAAAATCTCGCCATCAGCCTTGCTCTTCAAAGAGTTCCTCCTCTCTAAAAAAGCAAAAGGTATTTTTA
>DAOVVZ010000001.1:0-41040 GCA_030636915.1 Methylomarinum sp.
CTATATTCTTTACCAACCTTTAACTCACTCATTCTTATTCGCCTTATGTGTTATTGATAACTACTTAATAGAGCTTTTAATTTGAGCTTCAATAACTTTTAAATCTTTTTTGTGATCCTTTAACTCTCCATTCAAAAAAGCTACATAAGATGTTGGTCGTACATTTGCGTATCTATATGAACAAAATACAACTTCATCAGTCCTTAATAAAATACGCCCTTTAACTGAGCCGTCATTTAAACCCTGCTCAATAATCTCAATACTGTTTTCAATTTGCTTGATATCTTCAATTATTTTTACAGCCTCTTTATATAGATCTATATTCATTATTACTCTCCGTTATTTCGATTAATTACTTTATTTTAAATATAAGGGTCATTAGATATGTTTGTCATGGATGGGTTACTTATACCTCCAAGAACTAAACTATCTTTATAGTACTCAAATTGAGCTAAATAATAAAAATCGGTATCAGCGTAACTTTTCACATCCTTGTTGGTAGTCCACACCATATAACCATGACATAACCGCTGTTTATCCGCATATCTAAACGTTAATCTTTATTAAGTATTCTTAATTGCTTGTTTTTAGGCTTAGCTAGCACTTAGGTTTTTTACGATAACCGATAGAATTCGGCAGTTAGTGAGGAGCTTTGAAAGGGGTTGTGTCTGCAATCTGGATTGAGCGCTATTAAGCTATTTTCTCAAACTACAGACACAAAAAAAGGCTATCTACATAAAGCCCTAGAACATTTCAGGAGTGGTATAGAACGTGTGAGAGTTAACCCTACGCGTTCTAAGCCTTTATATAAATAACCCTTGATGTTCTATACCGTTAACAAACAGCTCTCACACTGCAATAACTATTGTACTATTTATCTACTTTTTCTTCAAGTTATCGTGTTACTTATCTTTCGCCTCGTTACTTAAACACGCTGCATACCAGTTGTTAGCAAACTCATTTATAATTCTATCTTGGATGCTTTTAGTGTTATACCGGGACTCTTCGAAAGCCTTCTTTATAAGTAGCCTAGAAACAGCAATCTCTGATAACTTCATCATCTTAAGTAACGATGCGCCTTTCTGACGTTGTGTCATTATAGTTCTCGCTAGGCCTTCTACACTTTCACACATATCACCACTTTTACTTTCTTCTGCTTGTATTGATGTACTTAATGTTAATGCTGCTATCAATGTTAATACTTTCATTTTTATTTACTCGGTTGTTGTTGATGAAATTAATATTAATACAAAAGATTTGACATAGCAACAATTAATGTTATTATTTGTACAAGAAATATTAATCATAAGGAAAACAAACAAATGAGTAGAAGTTCACGAGTAACAGCAGATATAACACTAGAGGCTCACAACCTACTTAGAGGGTTAGTGAGTAAGCATGAGCGCTCTAAAGGTTACCTATTAGAGAAGATGATTCGCACTTATTGTAAAGAGCCTGATAAGGGTAGTGAGGCTCCTATTGAATCAACTGAGATTGTGATAACTGAAAAGCCTAAGCCGAAAACTAAGCGTAAAGTATTTAAAGCACCAACAGTTGAAGAAGTCAGAGAGTATTGTGATTCACGTTGTAATAATGTTGATCCTGAAAAATTCGTTTCTCATTACAATACTAACGGATGGGTTAGAGGTAAGGCAGAAACTAAAATCAAGTGTTGGAAGTCATGCGTTCAAACATGGGAAGGTAACAACAAACCAGTAGCTAAACAAACTGAAACTTTAAGGGGTAATTGGTAATGATAGATTCAGATAAAGCAGACTTTGAAGTGTTGCTTCGTGGGATAGCTGGCGTATTCAGCACTACAAAAACAATCAATGTTGACCGACCTATGTTGCAAGTTTATTTTATGTCACTTAATGATTACAGTTACGACCAAGTTGAGTGGGCGCTCGGTGAACACTTAAAAGATCCTGTTGATGGCAGGTTCTTTCCTAAGCCTGCAAATATAATTAAACATCTCACAGTTGACGAAATAAGCAACGAAGAGTTAGCCGAGCTAGCATGGGCGCAAGTAATACGAGAAATGCGCCGTACTGGCTCATATGGCACCTTAAAGCTAGATGATAAGCAAGCAATAGCCGCTGTTAAGTCTCTAGGTTCATGGTCACAGCTTTGTGCATCAACTGAAAGCGAAATGACATGGAAGAAAAAAGAGTTTATATCAATGTATGAAACTTATAGTCGTACACCTATTGAAATGTTGCCAAGCTCATTGCCGGGAAGAATAGGCTTAGTTGAGCACAAAAAAGAATCAATAGATGCCTTTGCTAATATTGAAGCGGGTATCAAGGCTTATCGAATTAAAAACAAGTTAACTGATTAAGGAATAGTTATGAGATTAAGGTTTGCATTATTTAAATTTTACATGAGTCGGTTATGGTTTGTTTTTACTCAAAAAGAAAAGGCTCTATATGTATTGCATCTTTACGAGAAACGAGGCGATGAGTTAATTAAACTAGCTGAAAAAGCTAATGGATTATGTATAAGAGATTTTTAAATAGCTAATAACAGAAAGGAATGATTGTGGATATTAAAATATATGTAACAAAAGAAGAGTTGGAAGAAATGGATTTTAACTCATTCGAACTTATTGATCATGTAATTGAAACTTTAAATGGCGACATAAAAGAATTGGTTGCCTACAACGTACACGTAAATGATTGTATATGCAGTTGAATAATTAATTTAGATAAGGATAAGAGATGATGAAAGATACGTTATTAGGTTCTATGTGTTTAGTTGGCATGATGTTTTTTGCACTGTACGTGAATAGTGAAGTGCTTGCTGGTGCTGCATTGGTATCTGTCGCCATATTTTATAAGGATAAGTAAAGATGAATTACGAAGAAACTTATAAAGACCACAAATACTTATTTGATATAGGTCCAGCTAGTGATATGACGGGCGGTTATGTTGATAGTGAAGATTTAGGTTACATGCTTAAAAACCCAAGTAAAAAAGGCGCTGTCAGATGTTTGAGTAGACAAATAGATTATTGGTTTCAAGTTGGGACTGAAAACGGTGTTGGATTTAACGATGGTAAAATGCCTTGTGAGTTGGTTGATGAATACCCATTAATTAAGGAGATAGCAGATAGGCATTGTTGTGAATTTTAGTTAATTTAAATAGCAACAAGGGCATTACGCCCTTTTATTTTTTAGATTCGTTATTTCTGGCTATACCGTGACTACCAAAGAAAAATATAATTATCGCGGTTGTTCCAGTTATCATTAAAGTACTAGTTGCTAAGTCCATATAGAATTTAGCTAGAGGCATATTCCATGGAGCGGTTATACAGCACATCAGCACGATAGCAAGCTGTGATTTAATCCAAAGAACGGCAACACTACGCCTAGTTTTTGATCTCCCCGTAGATTCGCTTAGAGTGGCTTTAACGAATTCTTGAACAGAACCAACAGTTTTAGCGTTCTGCTCCATGACTTCTTCTTCGGTTAGATTCATGTTACCAATCCAACCGCCGACCTGAGCTAGTAATCCGTTATCTTTATCCATTACATCATCTACGGTTTTAGATGAAGACGTGAACCAACTAAATAGACTCATATTTATTACCTCTCTGTTAACTCATTATATCACAGTGAATTATTATTACGATTTACCAACTGGTCTAATCTGTTAGGTGGGTTTTGTGGTGTATAGTTATTTCAACTTAAACGGAGAGGAAGAATAAACATGGGAACAAGACATTTAATTAATGTAATAAAAGATAATAAACCAGTTATTGCGCAATATGGTCAATGGGATGGTTATCCATCAGGGCAAGGACTAGGTATCTTGGAATTTTTAAAGTCTGGATTACTAGGTAAGTTAAAAGATAATTTAAGCAAGGTTAGGTTTTTAGATATAAAGGGTAAGGATGCTGAATTTGTTAAAAGGTTTGATTCAGGTGATAAGACTGAAAAAGACAAGGCTTGGTTTAAGGTTTTTGTTAGTAGGGATGTAGGCTCTGATATTCTTAAAAATGTAGCAGAGGCTGAATTGGATGAAATAATTCTTAATGATGATTACGATTTTGGTAACAACACTATTTCTTGTGAGTATATTTACTCAATAAACATTGATAAAAATACCCTTACGATTCAACCAGACTTTAAAAGCGATATAATGAAAGTTTATGATCTTGATAAACTACCAAGTAAAGAGCAATTTATTTCCGACTTAGAATCTGAAGAGGAATAGTAAGCATCATGTCAACTACATCAAGAGCAATCAGGGAGCTACTAGAGCGTAAAGGTGTAGTTCCAACTGGTGACAGAGATAAGGATTTAGAATTAGCTAAGTCCGTGATGCCTAAGCCTTACAGTAAGGATAAATCACATGGAAGCAAATCAAACAACGAATAGCTATTTACTCATTAGAAATGGTCAGTTAGAAAAAGCTAATAAAGATATAGATAGACTGCTGGCTCAGGTTAAAGAGCTACAAAATACCATGAGTGAGAATAATAACTTTTATCATGGTCAGTTAGTGGTGGCAGCAAAAGAAGTTGAACGGCTTACGCAAGAAAATAAAGAGCTTAAATTAAATAATCGGAGGGTTAGTTAGATGAAACCATTAACTAAACTACAGCAGTTAAAGCCTTTACTAATATCATTAGTGGCTATGGGTCTTATTTATTATATATATGCTGAAATGGTGACAAGATGAATATCGGCGAGTTTATGTCTCAGAAGGATGAGATAGAGCGGTTAAATAATCAGATTAGTGTGCTTGCTGGTTTTTATCATGGGTTTTATAGCAAACAAATTAAAAAACTTAAAACCATAGTTGGAACACAAAAGATAATGAGAAGCAGGGCTTTGGCGAGAAATCAAAGTATAAAAGACAGTGCTCAAAGGTCTGTTGATGTATTAATAAAATTAAAGATGGATAAAAAAATAACAATTATTGATAGTGAAATAGCTAAGGCTTGCTTTGTAAGTAAAAGGTCAGTTATAGATGCTAGATGCAGAATTAAAAAGGGTAGATTATGATTTCAATGATGGCAGCTTACAGATCAATTCAACGAGTACCGGGCGATATTATTGTTCCAGCAAAGAAAGTAACACCGGTGTTAAGCGCTGGTAGAGCTAAAATATTAAGTCTTTATAGTACTGGTATGCGAAATGTTAACAAGATAGCAAAGGCGGCAGGATTGTCGTATTCAGGCACTACAAACTCATTACGCTGGTTACGTACTGAAGGCTATATAACTGATGAGCCAGTTAAAAAAGGTAATATGGCGTTAATCATAGCTAAAGAATCGAATAAGTTACTTTGCTTGGATGCGCTAAAAGACGGCCCAAAAGAAACTAAGGAGTTATGTGATCTTCTTAAAGTGTCGCGCAATACTCTTTATCAATACTTAAGAGAGTTAATGTCAACTAATGAGGTTAATTATCAGCCGGGTAAAAAGGTTCGGTTGATTAGGTTGGTTGTGTAGTGAAAGATTTTAAGCTTACAGTTAACTCTATTGGCATGTTAATACAGGCCTTGTGGAAGTTAGATTTAACTAAAGCTTATCGAGTTAATGTTGTGTTGTGGCGTGAAAAAAGAAGTATGAACCAGAATGCATTTCAACATGTTATCTATAGTGAGATAGCTAAATTCTTGATGAAAAATGGCCGTCCAGACTGGAATGAAAAGAAAGTTAAATTTAATATGAAGAATAACTTTCTTGGCTGGGTTGAAACTGAATGCGTTGATGTATTTACGGGTGAGGTAATAACAAAAGAAACATTAAAAGAATCATCAAGCTTAGATGTTGGTGAGGCATACTTTTATACAACTCAATTACTTGATTGGTGTGTAGGTATGGATATTGATATCAAAATACCTGAAAAGTGTGATTACAGAGCGTTAAGAGATGAACAAAATGTTTAGGATTATTATATTACCCGCTGATGTGCTAGAGGATAAACGAGTGAAACTAATCAAGGCAACTAAGCCTCACAAGTGCAAGAAAGGCTGTAGCATATGGTCGGGAGACGAGTACTATCCTCAAAGACGCGATAAAGCTTTATGTTTAACGCATGGTAGCCCGAGTAATTTATTATTACGGTGGGCGTTTAATAAGGTAAAGGTGATGAATGATGAAACAAGCTAATGCAGCACAAAAGAAGTGGATGAGTGATATTACTAAATTCATAAACGAGGAAAGTTTAGGTATTTTATATACTGATTACGAGGGTAGATTTGAAATGCAGCGACACCATGTTCTAGGTAGGTCAGCAAAGCATAACAAGGTTGAGATAGGTCACTGGTTTATAATCCCCGTACCTTTTGAATTACACGATCCAAACATGAAACATAAACATCATGTAGGTCATTGTAAAAAGGCATTCGTTAAAAAACATGGTGATCAACGCGGTATATTTCAGTGCCTAGTTAGCTGTATGGACCAGTGGGGATATAAAACACCACCAATGGAAGTCTATCACGCCATTATGGATACAAGCGCATGAGTTTTCGTAGAGCGGCTAAAGTCGATGATAACCAAAAAGAAGTCGTAGCACTATTTAGAAAGCTAGGTTGGTATGTATTAATTATCAGTCAACTTAAAAACTGCTGTGACATCATGGTTAGCAAGAACGGACACACTATCGCTATAGAGATTAAGGACGGTAAAAAGCCTCCATCACAACGTAAGTTATCAACAGGAGAATTAAAGTTCGAGTATGAATGGAAAGGAGCTTATGAGCTAGTTATATGTGATGAAGATGTTATTGCGATAGATAAAAAAATACCTCACATAAGCGAGGCATAAAACAAACAATACGGGTTGTTTAAAAGTATGAAGCTAGAAATCTAGTTTCATGAAACAAATGAAGTATAGGTTAAGCAATTAAGTTTAGCCAACTTTCTTTTTATAATTATTTTATGGTATTAATTATCATTATACTGTTTTTTAATTATTGTATTTCCTATAGTAAATCTAGCCCACTCGCCATCAACAGGCGGTCTTTCAGGTGTTACTGCTGTATCGGTGTCTTTATTCCATGCGATAATAATCATTTTATAATCCCTCTGGTAAAGATAATGTGTAACCTACTGCGCACTTATGAGATGACGCTCCAGCAGTTAAGCTTACAGAGCCTTGGATTGTTACAGTTAAAGATGAATTAAAGGGCATCCCTACACCTCCTCGCTCCACTACCTGTATAGGCGTTAACATTTGTATAACAGTTGCCAGCATGTACCCTGTATCAGACTCAGAGCCATAACTGGCTGATGGTCCTGATGCTGTTTGTGGCGTCACACTCCTATAACCACCGATCAATATCTTTGTGCCACTTCCTGAAATCGTCCTTGTTATAGTTGTTAGTTCTCCATCGATGGTAATTCTTATGGTCATATCACCACTAGAATCTAAAGTACAAGATAAAATATTAGTTAATACTCCTGAACCTGATACATTAACGATAGTTTGCTCTAACGTATTTGATACTTGCTGTAGTGTTGCTACGTCAAATTCAACAGCAGCGTAATTTATTTCTAAAGCTGTATAAAACCCCGTAACGTTAGATGCTAATGATGTTGCTCCCGCTGTTTTTATTTTTATATCTCCCGGAGCTAGTCGAGTCGATGGAAAAACCAAACCACCACCACCACCGCTAAATAAATCATTCCAGTTAGCCATGTTATTTAATCTCCCATTCTGTACCATTATCAATCAATGTTAATGTTTGTATGAAGTTTTGAAACACCCATGTAGTGTCGGTTATTTTCGTACTAGTTGTTACGCTAATATTTGAAACTGATGTTAATGTCATTATCGTACCATCAAGCCATGTTATTTTAATTGGTGCTCCACCACTTGCAGCAGGTACAACATGTGAGGCTGTAGCAGTGCTTGTATATGATTTACCAGCAACTAAGTTTGTAGCCGTTGCGATATCAGTTGGCAGTTGGTTAATTGCAGGAAGCCAATTAACACCTGTGTCAGCTGATGGATCGTTACCTGCTGTAGCCGTTAAGGCTTTCCATAAGTTTCCGCCAGTGGTTTGAACAACGTCTGCAATCGAATATGTTATCTTGTTATTCCACACACCTCTAAGCTTGAATTCTTCCCAAAAAGAATTGTCTCCTGCATCTTCTATTGGGTTATTTCCAAGATTGTTTTCAGTAAGCGAACGGTAATAAAGACCATTATCTGGTGAAACAACAAATGCTGGTATCCCATAAAGTATTGTCGAATTCCAATCACTAAAAGCAGATCTTGATCCTGATTGACCACCAACATTGTCAAGTAAGTTTATCTGAACATTATCTTTTGTTCTTAGCTCGACACTGTAAACGCCATCACCAAATACATCAAAAGGCAAGCGACCCTCACCATTTAAAGTGACAGGGTTTGGGTTTTCATCATTCAAACCTGCATCTGAGTATGTAATCTTCTTTGTTGAATAGTCGGTGTTCTCGTAGAACGTAACAACACCTGAAGCTAATGGATCACCATTATCATCGAATAGTTGCTCAAAAATTGGGAATATTCTTGCCATTTGCAATCTCCTTGTTTTATACTTCGTTTAATTATACATCAAACGGACTTTAATAATGAAAAATGATATGAGCGACACAAACAGGACTTTATTTTTTATTTTGTGCGTAGCTCTTGGTTATCTCCTTGCTTTATAGCGGAGCCAGATAAAGCGCCCATAGCATAATTAATTGCTCGCTGGCCTTTAGCTAAATCAAGTGCATCTTTAAAGGTCTCATTGCCTATCATCTTAATAGTATCTAAATCAACACTAGGATCAGAAAGTAAATCAGCTAAATCTTGCGCGCTTCTTTTTGCCTTTGGAACTGTCTGTAAATAAGCTCTTGTTATATCAGTTCCGTCTTTACCTGCAAGAGTCATTTTTTTGGCAAAGTCTGCCTTTCCTCTTGTTAGTTTTTGAGCAATAGCTTTTGAAACTGTACCTATAATTGGTACGGCTAAAGCACCAGTTGCACCACCACCAAGAAAACCAATACCACCACCACCAACAATTGATTGAAAAACGTTAGGTGACCTATCAAGTGACAGTCCAAACTTACCAACCATTCTTGTAAAATTAGATTTAAAATCACCTTTAACAACATCACGCATCAACTGTTGATCAGCTTCAGGAATGTATTTTGATTGCTTTTTGCTCCTTAGAATACGGTTGAATTCGTTTCTTATACCGCTCTCTGCACCAGCTGCGACATCATTACCACGTGTAATAGCTTCTTCTAATAACTCACCACGTTTAGCGCGACCCCATAGTTTACGAGCTGTTTTAAATTTCTTGCCGACTCCTGCCTTTGCTTCAGTCCCGCCGACTAATTCAGATGGCTTTAAGTTATCAAGAAAATCATCAATTTCATTAAGCATTAAATTACCAATAGCTTTCTCAGTATCATCTAATGATTTTGTTGTTCTGCTTGCTATCTCCCTTAACGAATCAATCTCTGTTAAAGGCTGGTTAACTCCTTTTGATTCTTTGATAATCTTCATAGCCCTAGCAGTTTTATCTGTCAATCTCGGGTCAAGACCTACCTTTTTAGCATTAGTTTCAATGTTATTAATAAGTCTATCAACATTAGAAGATTTAACTGTTACACCTGAATCATCTATTTCTTTGTAAATAGCCCTAGATGCACTTTTTATAGCCTCTATTTCAGGAGCAGACTCTAACATTGATTTTTGAATTAACTTGTCTGATGGTGCGTTTGGAGTCCTTAGTGACTTAGTTCCTTTAACACCTAGTATTTCAAGTGCTGCTGTCGGTAAAGAATGAGCAAGTGCAGCTAGTGCAGGGCTACCTGTAATTTCAAGAACATTATCACCAAGAAATGATTCAGCACCTTGCATTACTTCACCAACTGGCGCTAAAGTTTCGCCTATATTTTGTTGGTACTCTTTACCTGTTTCTGTGCTTGGCTCATATGTCAATAAGTCACGAACAGATTTTACTGCTTCTGAACCTGCCCCCTCATCTGCAAAAGGGTTTAATGATTGAGCAATACCAGCAATTCCCGCTACAGGCTCGGCAACAATACCAGAAGCCATTGAAGCAACGTTTTCAGCAACACCTAGTGCCTTGTCACCAAAAGAAGATTCTGGCTCATCAATAGTAAATCCTTCAGGCAAAGTTGAACTACCCATGGGCTGTTCAACTTTTTCATCTAGTGTAAAACCTGCTGGTAATTGTGCGCTCATATTTTCACCCATTGCCCGTTAGTGAATTTCATCTTAACACCACCCGAGCCTGTAGCAGTCACACCTTCAGTGTACTTTGATGGAGTGGTGGTTACTTCTTCAGGCTTAGCTTCTTCAAACTGTGCCATAATAGTTTTAATTTCATCAATGACGAATTGATCACCCTCAACCTCTGCCGCTTTTAAAGCTCTACGCATTGAACGGTCAGCTATCTTCATTGTCTCTTTAAGTAATCTAATATTGCCTTCAGTTGACTTGCCAAAACCTGCTTCAATATCTGTTAAACGCTTTCCTTCCCCTTCAGTGAATGCTGAACCGAAGATTGGCTTTAATTGAGCTAATACAGCTTTACCCATGTTCGCAGAAAGTTGTGCTTCGTCTGCTGATTCTATACCAAATAACTGTTTAGCTTTTAATGCTGCTTGGTCAAACCCACCAGTTTTAACTGTTTTTAATAGCTCAACTGAATCTCTTAGAATTCCATATGAGTCGGCAGCATCAACACCAGAATCAATATACCCCTGCCTACGTTGAACGTTTGATTTATCAGAAACTCCAGCGGTTTTTATATCCTGCTTTTCTTGTGCAGTAGCGCCAAATTTAGCGGTTAACCTTCTGAAGTTTTCAAGCTTTTTAGTTGCGCCTTCTAATAAATCAGTATCACCTGAAGCTCTTGCTTTTTCAACTGTATCCTCTAGTGATGACATTGTTTCAAAGTTCTTTTCTGGATCGCTTAAATTCCTTTTCTTACCGCCGCCACCAATAGGTCGGCCTGTAAGATTAGACAGTGCAATCATGTTTTGCTGAATATACTCGCTACCTGTTTTGCTATATGCAGCTTCTAGGCTTTTTATAATAATAGGGTTGTCTTTATACTGTTCGATAAGTTGAGGTATTAACTTTTTACCATCTTCTTCATCGTAAGTATTAAGCATTACTGCAATCTGAGTTAGTTCAGCTTTAGTATTTGCATTCTTCATACTTTCAACTTGCAATTGTTTCTGCTCTTGAATAATTGGATTTATAGCTTCTTGCTGCGTTGCTTGAGATCTTAAATTCTGGCCTTGTAATTGTGCATTCTGAATTTTTAAAGGATTCATTTTCTCATTGAAGGCGCGCTGTTCTTGCAAAGTTTGTGCATTCTGAAAAGCACCACCAAGGCGCAATCCAGATTGCAAAGCTTGATTTGATTGCTGTTGAAAATTTGGAATAGGCATTTTATTTTCCTTATGGCACAGGGCCAGTTGTTGAAGCTTTGTACGGAGTTGCAGGTGGTGGCGTTGTCGATGGTATCAAAGAAGTTAATAATTCAGGATTACTAGCAAGCAAACCTGTCAACGTTGAAATAGTGTTGCCTGTTGAATTGGTAACTCCTGCCGCCTGAGCATTACCTTGCTGTAAAGCTAAATTACTTTGTTGCGAACCTTGCCCTGTAGCTAAGTTAGATAAGATAGTTGCAAGCTGAGTTCTTAAGCCTGATGTTTGAGCACCGCTTTGCTCGTCAAGTCTTGCGAGTGCTGCTGATGTACCTGTATCAAGTCCCGAAAGATTAGAGCCTAAACCGCTTTGTAAATTGGCAACATTAGTACCTGTAGAGTTAATTTGATTAGCGATATCTCTGCCGGCAGCATCACGTAAACTTGAAATATTAGTTCCTGCTGTTCCGTAAATATTAGAAAGGTTAATTCCTAATTGATTAGCAAGTTGGCCTTCGCTGACACCTAATTGATTAGCCATTGTTGCTAATTGATCGCCTTGGGTTTGGCGTAGTGACATTTCTTGTTGACCACCAGCAACAGACATTTGTGCCAAGTCACGACCTGCTTGTGATTGAATCTGCGCTTGATTTCCTGCTGCATCTTGTCCGCGAGTAGCTAATGAACGTAAGTTACCTAAATCAGTTTGAAAGTTTTGTGAAGCCCTTCCTGCTGCTTGCTCTTGCAATGCAGTTAAAACATTACCTGATTGACTTCCACCCGTTGACGCTTGGTTACGAATAACGGCTTGCTCTTGCTGTTCTCTTAACCATTGTTGACCGGGAGACTCTGTATAATTAGCAAATGCTTCTTGTTGTGCCTCATATCCTAAAGCACCAGAACGAGCTGCTTCAATATCAAATGCTTTTCCACCTGTTTCTGCATAAGGGTTAAAACGATCAATAGCGCCCTGACTAGCTTGGTTTATATCACCACGACCTGTTTCAATACCACTTCTTAAGCTTTGAACCCCTTGATCATAATAATTATTTATATCACTACGACCTTGATCAGCACCTCTATTATAAGCACCCATTGCATCATAAGTGCCAGTAGCTAAAGCCCCAGCTTGAGCGCCTAAACCAGTAGTAATCGCTTCTTCTGCACCTGCTAAACCATAATTTCCTTCAGGAGCATATAAACCAAAATCACCTTCAGCCATTTCAGAAGGTATAAATTCACCTTCTAATGGTTTAAGTTCTTGGTGTATAGGATCTAATTGTTGCGATGCATCTTGAAATGGTCCCATATTAGTAGCATTAGGGTCATTTATACCTGTACGATTAAAATTATTATAATTAAAATCTTCTCCTTGCCACTCAGGTTTTTGTATAACTTGATTTTGAGGTTGTGAATTTAATACAGGTACTTTTTGACCACCCATCATTTCAAATTGTCGCTGATTAGGATTATAAGGTGGTGTTTGTTTAACCTGCGATCCAAGTCCAGTTCTTAATGTTTGTTGTGGAGGCATCATTGCTTGCCGACCACCACCCATAGGATTGAAAGGTGGCGTTTGACCGGGCTGCTTTCTTTGCATTGGTAAATTTTGAGCTGGCATTTTTCGCCTCCTATCTAAAAGTTTGTGCGGGGTTGAACTGGAAATTTCCACCACGTAAAGAGTTATCATTAAAACTCATTTCAGGCAATGGCTGTTGTTGCTGTCTTAAGCTTGATACAGGTTGTTGTGCTTGCTGTTGTGGTATTTGATTAGCACGTAAACCACCAGAATTAGGGTCATAATCAGGAGTCTGACCAACACGAGGCATAATATTTGGAATATCTTCCGCTGGTAAGATACGACCTGTTTGAGGAGGAAAACCGCCACCATCTTTAATGCCTTTAAGTTCTGCTAATAGTTCAGGATCAATGTTTGGTTGCGCAATCTGAACGCCGCCTTGATTTGGATCGGGTTCAGGTATTCCGGCTTGAACTTGTGGTTTTCCAGTGCCGCGACCTAAAATAGCATTGAATGCTTGTTGACCTGTTGTCTGCAAGGTTGTTGCTGCATTTAAAAAAGAAGTATTTAAAAGGTTAGCTGCTGAAGTTTTACCTTCCAGTAAGTCGCCGCGAGCTTGGTTTAAACTTGTGGTAATATCTTTAAATGATGGATTAAATAAAGCTAAAGCATCAACCCTTGCAGACCTTGCTGCTTCTGCTGATATTCGTGCAGCATTATCAATGCCTTCCGATTGTTTTTTGGCTGCATCTCTTTGTGCAGCTGAAGATTTGTTTGAAGCGTATATTGTACCCGCTCCAACAACCACTGCTGCTGTGACTACCGCTGTCATATTAACCCCTTGAAATATAATAATTCATATATAATTGGCGGCTAACTCTGAACCATTGGTACATCACTCTAGTATCTATATTAACATAATTGTCTATATTTTTGCTATTTTGTAAACTGCTTCCCCCTCAATAAAAATATCATCATCATTTTCTGAATGAATATGCGCTTCCATTTCTTCAATGGTGTCATATGGTGCAGCATGAAACGAGCACCATTCAACATCAGTTAATGCTATACCGCATTTTTTAACACCAACTTCACTTGTCATTGTAAAAGGGGCGTGAATTTCTTTTGTACCAGCATCTGTAACAATAATCATTGAACCTTTGGTCATGACGTCCATGTGTTTAACTTTATGAATAGCCCCGGTTAAAACTGTACCTTCTGGAACTTTCATAGTTCTTTTGTATAGGCCATCTATAAACTCGTGCTTTAGTCCAATAGTAACTTGATCAAGCGTTGCAAGATAACGCTCTAATTTTCTCACTCGTTCATTTACAGGTAAAGCTAATGCTTGAATGGTAGGTTCAAACAAGTCATAAATATTTCTTTCATGCTCAGTAAGCAAAAAGCCATCAATAACACGACTAGAAATAACACCACCATAAGACAAGCAAACATCTGAAGGAGAATGAACAACAGGCTTATTATTTGTTTCTTCATAATTCACTTTAATACCCATCCAGTTGTTAAGCTTTCAATGGTGGTCTTTATATATAAATCATTTGTGTCAGTATCAATATAAAGCGATTTAAACCGACCATTCTCAATACCCTCAGGACTTCCTTCACCATCAAGTATTTCAAGATTAGTTAATGACTCAAGCAGTGTAAAAAATACAGTGGTAGGCTTACCAGCTTTATCCACTATTGCCGTTCCGTATGTTTGATTGTTTATCTGTTTATTAGCCATCTACGTCAAGCACCATTTTCATAATTACCCATCGAACATCAGCAGTACATGTAAACTTGAAGATTCTATATCTTTCAGTCATACCTAGCTGACTCCATTTTAATTTTTTATCATACTCACCTTGCGCACCTGCCGCCCTTGGCCGTGGTGAAGTGTATGTTCTACCGTTGTCTGAATACTGCATAAATAATTCAGCTTCATCAGTATTTATTAGTGATTGCCCTGAATCAATAACCGCTTCAATAGAATTAAAAAATAATGGTTCAGAATTATTTTCAAGTGTCTGTAATGAAAAAACTCTTCCTATGTAATTGCCATAGTCATTATTAATATCATTATCAATTTCGCCAATTATCCCGCTTTCAGAGTCACTAACAAGTAAAGATTCATATGCAGTTACTAATGAATTAACACGCCACCTATCTTTTCCCTGTAATCCTGAAGATAGTCTTGAGTGCCATACTTTAGAGCCTGATAATTCACTAGCCTTTGCATCATAAACAAGCGTCCCCTTATCACCTGAAAAACCTACGAATACAGCGCCACGGTATGAATAAGACCAAACAAAAGCAGTATTAGCACTATCTGAGTCTTGCTGTAGTAAGTAATCAATTGACGTTGTTGAAATAGGGGTAACACCTGAGCCTGTGAACATGTAAACCTTTGGTGTTTCATCTACACCTTGACCGATAAAAACAAATGAACTATTAAATTCAGTAACAGTAAAAGGTGAGGAAATTCCTTTAGGTATTACAAAACCCTTGATCACTTGGAAAGCAAAGCCTGAACCCGTACCTGCTGAAGTTTGATAAACCTCTGTCGTTTCTGAACCTAAAACAAATAACTGACTCTTGTGAACATGTAACGAACGGATTTTATCAGGGTCAGATTCAGCGCTAGTAAAATCTAAAGCGCCATAAACTAAACCGTTGTTAACATTTGAATGAAAGAATTCTTTACTATCACGATTAATAACAAAGTAACTATCAATAAATACACCGATAACAGGTGCCGCTTTTTCAGTATCAATAAATGTTGATGAAGTAATAGGAACAAGACCACCTGCAACTGTGTAGATGTAACCGATTCTTGTATAAGGAACTATGATAAGTAATTGAGTTCCGTTGTCCGCTGTTGATACTCTTGCGTTATCTTCATCAGGATTAGCTTCGATAGTACCTAAAGGTGTTGCTGTTACCTTGTCGCTCTCCATCCTGTAAAGAGTAGTGCCGTTGATAAAGTATGGTATTCCTGACATTACATGGGCACCACGACCAATTTCAGAAACGCCTGTATTAGTTAATTCCACCAATCCCGGCACTGGGAAAAGTTGAGCATCAGAAATTGCACCTTGAGTTTCAGGGATGTTTACATAAAATCCCTGAATCAATTCAGAGGCAACAGGGGTTGCTTCAGATAAATATAATCCTTTACCTAATGATAGTGGTGAAGTTGCCATTATCTACGGCCCTCATAATCAATTTCGACATTCATAAATCCATCATTATCAAAACCAAGACCCTGTTCTAATAGTTCAGCGTATTTACTTTCAACTTTTACAACTACGTCTTGAGGGACTTTGTATTCAGCTAACAACATGTTTGCAGTACCATATGTTATTAAGTCGTACCATTCAGAAGGAAAATCAATTTCATCAGCGTTGTCATCAGTTATATCTAATGGGCGAATAAAAGTAATAGGCAATAAACCTTTGTTGTTGCTTGCTGGTTGCCATATAAATAAAACACCATCCCCAAGCTTAGGCGAGTAATACCACTTCGTAACAGTTCCTTCTGTGCGTTTGTTTGGTTGCTCTTGATATTGTGATCGAGTCCATTCAGTGGTTGGGATGTCATTACCTGTTACTGAATTTCTAAACCGACAATTATTAATATTCATAGGGCGAGGAACAACATTTGTATAAGTATAAATAGTATTTCCTGAAGCTGCATCATCAATTAATTCATCAGCTATTTCGAAGGGTGATAAGTAAATAACGTTAGACCACTGGATGGTGTCATCATCTAAAAATACGCCGATTTTATCACCCGTAGATTTATCAATATAATTTAGACTATTAATAGAATTTGTTACGTTTGCAGAAGAGGAGCCATTTTCAAATTTAAAAGTTGATGTTGTTTGTCTTGCTGTGAATTCAAGCCTTATTTGTGTATCTGAAAAACTAGAATCAGAAACTATTGTTCCATCAATATCTTCAATGTAAAAGTTAGCGCTTGCTGAATTTCCTTTTTCAAAATTACAAATAAGAATATAAGTAGTTCCAACCGTTGTTGTTAAATCATAAGAAGCTGAGCCTTGCGCTGTATTTGTTAAAACTAAGCCTAAAGATGAAGCTTCAATTGTCCCGTCTGTTACTGTCCAGCCTTGAACCGTTGTTGTTGGGTCACTTGTTAGTATATCGCTTGCTGCTTTCATACCCGCTGAATCAGCAAGAGTTAAAATTGATTCTGTTTCAGCCGCACCTGAAGAAAGCGTTGTATCAATAAAATCATCTTCATCAAAACAATGATCACCATCTTCACCTAGTAAATATTTGCGCTGTCCCTTAGCAAGAACAAGTAAAGCTTCAGTTTCACGCCACAAATTAAAACCTTCTGTTTGAAGAAACTTAACGAAACCATTCAGAGCTTCTAAAGCGTTGCTTCTGTGAATGCCTTCAATTGGTGTTTCTGCATCAATTACACGAATAGTCCTTAATACTCGTTTAATTATTTGTATTGTTGTGCGTCCGTAAATAGGATTAGAAGCCATGATTGAACCTTATAAGAAATTTAATTCTGAAGCTATGCCAACGCCAAAAGTAAGATCATCATCTTCTGCTATTTGTGGGCGCGGATTGTTAACTGATATTTTATCTTGTCGTGGGTAAATTATTAATTGTGGGTGCTTAGCATCGTATTCTGAAGCTATTGTCTTGTACCCTTTCCAATCAACTTTTGTGTCTGAATTCCAACAAGCAAAGCCACTTTCATCTGAAATAACTAGAAAGTCTCCTGCTCTAAATTTACCTACTTTTTGTGCATTGCGATATGCCGGCATGAATCACCCCAAAATAAAAAGCCAGAGTTTACTGGCGATTTAATTATTAATAACCTTGGCGTTTTTGATTAGGCTTGTTATTGCCTTTGTATTTATTGCCTTGCTCATTAGGTGGAATTTGCTTTCCGCGCTGTTGTTCTTCTGTCTGTCTAGTTCTGCCCATGATTTGCCCCTTAATTAAAATAAAAAAGCCACACTAAAAAATAGTATGGCTTAATAATAACACAGTATATAAAATACCTAAATGATTAGGTGTTACCTGCGTATATTGCACGTGGATCAGTCCAACCTGCCATGTAACGCTCAGAAGCCTTGTATCTTGCGTTGCCAGTGTTAAAACTGTTATCTTCACCAAACGATAATGAACGACGATTAAACGAATTTAAACCATTGTCACAATCAGTTTTCATGAACCAAGCAGTCGGGCTTGTTAGATAAACCGAAGTCATCCAACCGTTACGAACTGAACCCATTGCATTTACAGCATTCACCGCGTTGTTAGCCGTGTTATTTTGCAACACTGAGCCAAGTACACGTTCAAATTCAAACTGTAAATCAGGTGAACCAATAAGCGTTTCTGCCATAAGGTCGATAGGTTTAGCGCGTGAATCAGTAGCTTTTTGAATCTGAATTAATAGATCTTCAAGAGCTGCTTCAGAGAATGCCGCGCCAACACTTAAGCGATTTGAAAACGTGCCTGAATTACTAGGGCCGTTTAAATGAGCAGTTGAAAACAACTGAACACCATCGCCGTCTGGCATAACAAAGTTAGCGTCAAAGCCGTTATTCAAAATATTATGATGAATAATTTCCTTTGTTACTCGCATTGATTTACCAAGTGATTTTGCATCGTTCAATGCAACGCTATATTGATTATCTTCAATTGCTTCTTCAGTAACTACAAAACCTTTTGCAATGGTTGCTGCAATGTACTTAGGAGTAAAACCTTGTTGACGAGAATCAAAAGTAACGTCTTGCCCTTCAGGTTTAACAGACGCAAGACCGAAGCCTTCTACCTGAACATCAACTTCAAAAGCTTTCTGTGATTGCTTAACGTCAAAGATGCGCGACCATAACGGATCACGTTCTTTATATGTATCACCGAAGATTTCACGAATACCCAGTTGTAAGAGGCGTGGGATATTGCCTGTAGTAATAGTTCCACCAGCCATGTTCTATACTCCTGCTGTGTTAGTACCTTGGGTACTGTTGTTGATACGAACACGCGCATAAGAACCGTCAAACAATCCAGTTGTAGGACTCTTTGCAATTCCGACTACACGAAACTTAAGTGCCGCAGTGGTGGCTGCACCTGCTGAGATAACGCCCATGTTCGAGATGGTTAAACCACCTGACTTAGTGGCTGCCGAAGCGTCAACTTGTAGGTTTAATCCCACTTGAACGTTAGTTAAATCTGAATCCGTAACTGCAACAATGTAGTTGAGTTCAGGACTGATTAAAACTCGAGCCTTGCCAGCAGTTAATGCAGGAAGACCTGTTTCAGATAAGTTTTCACCGATAAACTGAGGTTCAAAACCTGCAATGATACCTGTGACCGCTGTAGTAGCACCCGCTGTTACGGCGTCAACAGTACCAACACCGTCTGCTGCAACTGAAGTACCTGTAATGATAACCGCATCACCGATTGCGAGTAATGTAGCGTGAGTAGCTAAAACATTAAATGTTTCAAGCTTACCGACTAAGTCTCCCGCGCCTTGTGATTGGTCTAAAGTAAAACCACCCATGATAAATTCCTTAATAAATAAAAGTTAAAAGTTAAATTATAAAGTTTTAATCAAATAACCACGAAGGGCTGATTAAATTAGAAAGATGTTTATCAACTTGTCATTAAGTCAATAGCATCATTTGGAGTCTCTTTAAAACTTAAACTAGCAACTTCACCTTTACCAAGCTCTTTACTATCTCCTGCGTACTCTCTGCCGCTGACCTGAGATATTTGAGCATGTTGGGCTACTGCTTTTTCATGTTTTATTTTTTCATCTTCTTCGAAGTACTTCTGTTCACAACGCATTAAATACAAATTACACCCTTTTGAATGCTGTATAACGTGTTGCCCTGCCAAGCTTCCGAAGCCGTGTCTAACGAAAGTATAACCCGATTCTAGCATCTGTTGCAAAGATATCGGATATCCGTCTGAATCTGTGGCCCATTGATAATTGTATCCTTCCTCTTGATTTGACCAATCAAGTTTAAGTTTTGCGGCTAATGGGATTCGTTTACCGCCTTTAATTCTCTGCTGTGAAGCAACCTCTAGCTCGTCAAGATATGTCATCTTCTGAGCTTGTTCACCTTGATGTACTATAGGGCGCTCGCGTTTTTTGTCTTTAGTTCCTGCTTTTTGATTATTCATACATTACCCCTATAATTTAACATCGTTAAGAATCTTGATCATTTCAGCATCAGATTTATTTGCGTATTTAACACTGACATTTTTCAGTGATTGAATTGAAGCTCTATCTTCTGCCGTTAGATTATCAACAGTAATTTTATCGCTCTTGCTTGCTGTTGATTTCTTACCATCAGTAACAGAAGCTTTTTCGCGTCTTTCATTTTTAGCAGGTGCTTTTGTGATGTTGTATTGCTTGTTTACCTCAGCTTCAACTGCATCAACTAATTCTTGTCCCGACAAAGATTGACTGTTTATAAAGTGTGCCGCTGCTTGTTGAGCATAACCAACATGACCTTGTTTCAAGTCATTAAAGTAATTGTTTTCAATCTGCAAGTCTTCAGGTGCAGCTTGTTCAGGCTTTGCTGATTCATTTAACTGATTAGATTGTTGCTCGTTTGCTGCAAGTTCCTTATCAATTTTCTTTACTGCTGCCTTATCAGAGTCTTCAATGGCAACTTCTTTTGCTGCTTCAAGAGATTGCTTTTGCGTTGCTAGTTGCGCTTGCCAATAAGCATTGTTATCAGATATTCTTTTATCTTGATTCTTCTGCCCATTTTTAAGCACTTGCATTTGCTTGAAGATATCACCGTTTTTATTGAAGTGAGTCGCACTAATCCATTCTTCTGGATCCTTACCTGCTGCTGTCCAATCTTCTTTTGTTTGCCAGCCTTTTTGTAAAGCCTTTGCTGCCGCTTCACTTACCTGTGGCAACTCTTTTGCTTCAGGATTTTCTTCTACTGCTTTTATAATTGGCTGATCTTCACCGCTAGTTATAATCGAAGTATCTTGTGCACTCTCTTGTGCCGCGTTTAATTCACTCATTATAAATTCACCTTAGCTTTAATGTCATAGTCTAATACATAGACTAGGTTTGATTTTGCCCCAGCAACTTTCATGTAAACATGGCTAGGAAATTGAACATGGTCACCTATTGTAAAACCCCACTCTTCAGCACTATCAATACCTGAGTCATGGTTTTTGTAACAAGTAGGGCCAATCTTTAATACTTTACCAATTGGCATTGCTGCTTGTTCATGGTTAACATCTTTAGTAGCTAATATAATGCCACCTTTAGATTCTTCTTTGACCTCTAACAGTTCAATCAATATGTGATAACCACATGGTTCAATCTTATCTGCCGTCAAATGTAAGCTATTAATGTCCACTATCTTTTTCCTTCTCTTCAAGCTCTGCTTTTGCATTAGCGAAATAATCAAGGAAGTCTTTTATTGTTCCTTGTTCACCAACTTTTCGTGCATGTGTCGCTCTTGCTTCATCATCAACAGGAATGTTTTCACTTAGAAATTCTAAGTTATCCATGTATTCTTCGATAAAGTCACAGAATAATAAACGTGTAACAGGGTGATTTTTCCACTGCACAAGCTCCTCAACTGTTATTTCAGGGCGTTCTAAGTCATTTATTATCTTATCCAGCTTATCTAGCATTTAAACACTCTCTTTGTGTTATAAGGTTATTTAATTAACAACCTTTTCTTTTCTTCTATCATTACGGTCTTCATCATCGTTATCCATGTTAATTAACAATTCGATAGCTTTGATTTTCTTATCGTGTTGATTCTTTTCATCTTCGCTTTCTGCTTTTTCTCTAGCAAGAATTGCCTGTTCGTGCATTAGTTCAAGTTCACCTTTTACTTTTGCATCTTTACGTGTTGACTCTTTCTGAAGTTCAACAATCTTAGCAAGCGTCTCTTTCATCTTAACTTGCATCTCTTGAATCTTAGCTTCAGTTTCTTTTGCTTTGCGCTGTAAGTCCATGTTGCCCTGCTCAACTTGAGCTTTCAATAGTTCAGTTTGTAACTGCTCCATCTCTTGCTGCTGCTTCTGCATCTGCATCATTTCATCTTTCTGTTGCTGCTCTGCATCTGTCATCTGTTCAGGGAATAATTGATCGATATTAGTTGAACCTATCGCCTCATAATATGCTTTAACAACTGGAACAGGATTACCGCCAGCCTGCATTAATAAATCAATACGATTTATCTGCGCTTCTGCTAATTGAATCCGTTGCATTTGGTTGCTGAATTGAGCATTTGCAGTTAGTGCAATTTGAATATCATTAAAGTAGTCAACCTTCCAGTCTTCTTGACCTGTTATTGATTGATAAATTACCGGGTCAGTAAACTTCTGATTCAGGTCAAAGATAATTTGAAACTCTTTAGACATACCATCGACAACGTTCATTAATAAACTTGAAGTAGGAATTGCCCCCTCTTGCAATACACCCAGAACTGAAGCTGCTGGAACGTTAGGACTTAATGCTTGATCTAAATTAAACTTGGAGCTCATTTCTTTTACGTCACCCTTAAGTTCAGTAGTAAGCGCATGTAATACTTGTGATGGCTCTTTGAATGGCATTGTCATGATTGAGGTTTGCAAAGATTTAGCAGAAATATTTGTTTGTTTAAATGAACCCGCTTTTGTTCTGAATGCCCCTGAAGATTTGCGATCACGATGCTCTTTAGATAACCAACCACCTTGTAAGTTTGCCAGTTCTCCGGCATTCATCAATGAGTTAGTTGTTAGGTTAATACCTTTAACCGTAGCGCCTAGCATTTGCAAATAACCGATAGATAAGAATGCACCATCAGGAGATTCAACGAATCCATAGTAAGTAATTATTTGTGTTGGAATGATACGAGCTAAACGAGAGTTTTTGATCACCTCATCAGTTTTTGTTTCTTTCCTTACCTCATTGAATGAAGCAACACTTGTTTCAGGTTCTTCTTTTGCTTTGGCATCAAGCAATTCTTTTAGATTGTAAGTATTGCCATTGTAAACAACGAAAATAGTATCAACATCATAACGAGCAACAACACGAACCACCTTTTCAGTGTTCTTATGAACGGTCACAAGTAAAGGTTCAGCATAGCCATCACAATCTAAATCAAACTCGCAATACTGTTCAAGGAATTCAAAATCTTCATCTTCCATTGTTTCATCAGCATCATCAGGAATGATTTCTTCATCCTTTGACCATAGCCCGGCTTGTTGAAGTTCCCATATATCATTGGCACGATATGTTTTTATTTCAGTGAAGCAACAATCATCAATATCTTCACATTCATTATTCAATGAAAAGTTAGGGTATTTAATAATAGAAGATTGATTTCTTCCTTCAGTAGAATCAAAGAATGTTTTCTTGAATACAGCACCCTGAGCAGGTAACAAATATAAAAGCTTCTTCTGCTTTTCACGCCATGATTTCATTTCACTGTTGATCTGCCAATTCATATGGTCAGTGATACGTTCACTTGATTGTTTCTTACTGTTATCTTCATCAACACCAACAACAGAAGTTGCAACTAAATCTTTAGCCTTCATTATCTCAGTCTTGGCCCTATCCCCAAAAGTTCTGATTGCTTCAGTGATCAAAGTGCTTTTAAAGTTTGCAGCACCTTCCCACGGGTAATCATTACCTTTAGTTTCAAACTCTGCAATCTTCATACCTTCGTCAATTAGTTTTGACCAATCAGACATCGATGCTTGATTCTTTTCGTGTCGTTGACAAACTAAATGACCTAATTTTAAAAGTTTCTCTTTGCTTTTGTCTTTTTTGATAGCCCTATCAACAAGGTTAGCTTCATCAATTGCATCAATGTATTTTTGAATAGTCATTACCAATATCCTGTGTTGTTATCTTCTTCAACAGGCCCATCATAAGGTTCTGTTTCTGCGTGTCTTAGTGACATTATGCCATATCTAACAGCATCAAGAAAATCATCGCGTGTTTTTACTACTTTACCATCTTTACGATGATATAAACGAAACTCTTCAAAGAACATTTCAAGCTGTGAAAATACTTTGAACTTGCCTAGAACCATCATGTTTAGCATCATAGAAAGCCCCATTTCAACAGAGTTACCACCATCCTCAAAGGTCGCTCTATCTTCAAGCATGTTTACATCTTCTTCAGCATATAAATCACGGATAGTTTCTTTAGTATTTTTATCATGCTTAAGTGCATCATGGGGCCATGCAACAGGCACCCATTTGTGAAGCTTGTTAATTAGTACCGCCTCTTCTGCGATAGTCTTCTTGGATGCTTTCCAGCCATTGTATAAATAAACTGTTTCATTATCTCTATCGAATGCTAAGAACGCACAAGCCGATGGATGGTCATATGTACCTAAATCAAGCGCTTTAATTCTAGGCCAATGACTTGGGATATCAAATGGTGTAACTCTGATATGGTCTTCACTAATAGGATATATTCTACCCTCACCTAATATCGGTATACCTTTACTTCGTGCTTCTCGTTCATGCTCAGGATAACTATTAACAATCTGCTCTTTCTCTGCCATCGTATAATGTTCAACGTCCATAATCGTCATCATGGTTAAGTGTTGATACTTGCTTGGCTCTGAATAGAACTCATTAACCACTGATGTCATACCTTTAAGTGGCGTAAATGTCATAAAGGAGAATTGACCGTTCTGTCCCTTGTTTGTACGTGTTAAACATTCGGTATATATATCTTGGTCTGGCTCCTCGTCATGCCAAACCCAATCAATGGTTTCACCCTGCAGCTTAGCTCTGCCTTTTTCTCTCGACTTGAAGAATATTAATGATGTGCCACCGTCAAAATGCTTTACTTTAACGTGATCTAGTAAATCCTTAACGCCATTTGATTTAACTAATCCAACCAATTTATCAGTAGGTATTGTACCCGTTCCAATATCTTCCTCTATCTGAACACGACCACACAATAGTTTTTGAACAGTATCACGTATTAACTCACCTGACTCACCCGTTACCCAGCCAACGTTCTTTTGTGTGAATCTTGCACCAACCCACCAATCAGGATATAAGCCAGTAGAATGATATGCTGCTTCTTGTGCGCCTGAATATGTTTTACCTAACTGATTACCCGCACCAAAACAACGTTGTGAGAATGTTAATCCAGCAGCATGGAATTCTTTTTGTTTCTTATATGGCTCATAGAAGAACATACCATTATTGCGCTTTGATTCTTTATATTCATTTATAGCCTGTGCTACTGCAATTGCTACATCTGCATTGTAAGATTCTTTAATCATAAGTTTTTAACGTCAACGCCATTATCAGATAAGAACTTCTCTAACTCTTCTTTTCTATCAACACTAAATGTTTTCTTTTCTTCTACTTCTCGCTTATCTGCTAAACCTAAATCACGTGCAATAATGTTAGGATTAAACACGCCAAATGTAGCTCCTTCGAACTTCTGATTGTATATAATTGAATCAACTGTTTTTGTGACCTCGAAAAAATCTTCCTTTTTCTTATAGTTTCTATACGTGTCTTCTGTCATTCCAGCATGTATACAAAAGGCGTTTAACGTATATGGTCTTTGTAGTTTCTCAGTATCATTACTTACCGCACCTTGATAAACGATAGCCTTTTTAAAAGGGTTAGCATCTACCCATTCAAAGTATTCACAAGCTAAGTTAAATAGCTCATCTGGAGACTCAAATACTAACGGTCTTCCAACCTTAAATTTTTTTGTTTTCTTATCTTTCTTAGTGATCATAATTAATACTCTCTGATTAATTTATTTTTTAATGTGTTTGCAGATATAGGCAAGTTGCCAAGTAATGACAACTAAACCTATCACGATTAACCAACCTAAATATTCATGTTCGCATTGCATTATCTTAATCTCTTATAAGTTAATTAATATTTTTGTTTGAATAGGCGTTCATCGATTAAATATCAATACATATACAACATAAAATACCGCCAAAGAAACTATAAAGCCAATTGATTTAGATGGCTTGTAGTTTATACCCACCATAGCAGCAAACCATTCTATTCTTAACCTCATAAATGATGAACTTGTAGCGATAACAAACACCAACAACACGATTGTAAATATTGATTCAAGCATAACTAACTCCAACTTGCATTCTTTCCGCATGAGTTGTTTATCATCTTTGGTGCAGATAACTGCCTTGATGCTAGCCCTGTGCATTTGCATTCAATAACCTTAATGTTATCTTCAACAATTTGCTCAGTTGTAGCTTTGCATTCTGCACACTTAAAATGCCTAATCTTTTTCATTTACTTCTCCCCGCGCCGCTATAGACATTCCGTAATAAGGAATTGAGAATTTCTTATCTAATTCTTTGTAGTTAATATCAACAGAGTTTATGAATTGCTTATCTTCTTTGCTCACCAAAGGGCGTGATGAGGTTAATTCGCCTGCATCAATTTGCCTTAGCAAGAATTGATCGAAATGCATTTTTTTAGTAGGCACACCTGAAAGCTTGGTTTTTAAACAGGTAATTTCTTTATCTTTCTGGAATATTTGATTATTTAGCTCATTACAGGCAAAGGCGAATTCATCATGCTTTTTACGCCACACTGATGATCTTCGTTGTGATTCTTTTTCTATGTATTGATTTACTGACAGTCCATTTATTGAAATGAACTTTATTAGGAAGGTGTTTAATAATTCTTTGAAGTTCGGCATACTCTAGGCCCTAATTAGAATCAAACTCTTATGATTCTTTTCAGGGGTTAGTATAGCACTTTTTAATAACTTTTAAAGTCCATTGTTAAGAAATAGTTATTGTTGCATAGCTTGTTGTTACTCCGCTTGCTCCTGCATTCCTTGTTATCTGTGGTTTTATCTGATCGCCTTTGTTAGCAACTAAAGGGATATGCTTTGAAGTGCTTGAAGATTCTGAACCAATTTCAACAAGAGCTTCAACAGGGTCGGTTAAATCAACAAAACCACTTCCTGTATCATGAACAAATTTAAACCTGAATTCTTGCGCCCCACCTGTGCTAACTGCTGTTATATCAAGAACAGCGTTACCATCAAATGGTTCATTTCCTGTGTATTCAAAAGTTCCATTTACATCGTCAATAAGCTTCCACCTTTCAGCGTTTGAAGATTGAACAATACTTGAGCCAACCGTACCAAATACCATATCTGTGAACGTATTATTTACAATTGCCCCTGTTGCTGTTGTGTTGTTGTTAACATAGCCTGAAGCTATATAATTACTATCAACAAGGTTTGGATTTGTTATAGCAAATACATGGTTACTTTTTTGATTTAATCCTGAAGTATTCCATGTACCCGTTTTGGTAACAGTAAACGATCTGTTAATCTGAAAACTGTTAGTTAGCTGATTGTAAACTTTTGCGCCTCCATCATAATCTGTTGCTAAGTCTGTATCTATTAATAATGTATCACCATCAACAAGCGTTGTTGCTGTATCGGTTAAAGTTACACTATTAGAGTAAAAACTACCTGACTCAGTAGTTCCGAATGCAATAGATGATACTTCAAAATAACTTGTGCCATCAGTGGCTGTAATTATATGTGTTCCATTATAATTAGTGTTCACTACAAAGAACTCATTCACTACTTCTTGACCTACATAAACTGTAGGGCCAGAGATACCAAACCTAGCAATTCCACCTGAATCGGTTACGCTAACAAAAGCTTGGGGTACAAAAGAGGCATCAGTAACGGCTGTAAATGTACCTGTTACACCGTTAACTTTGAAGAATTCACCTACACCATTAACAACGCAATTATTAAGGTAGAAAGGTGATTCGGTTGAAGGGTCGATATTAAACAATGCCGCATTAACATTATTTAACTCTGCCTCGCTGTTTACTATATAAAATAGCTCTTTAGCATCAACTACATTTACAAACCCACCACTTGCATTTACATGTGAAAATATATTTAGAGTATCAGCGTAGGATCTATCTGTATCGCTAACATTAAAACCAGTTACCCACCCCCTAGATACAGATCTTGTCATAAAGAAGCGCGCTGAAGTCAACTGTCCTGTATCGCTTCCCGAAATACTACCCATATTCCCGCCGTTGACATGAGTAAATATAACTGATGAAAATTGAATACCTAACGAGCCGATAATATCAACGAACGTTGCGTCATCTCCTGTTAAGAAAAATGTAATGCCGGGATAAAAAACCCTTAATGCTGCCGTTGCTGTGCTTGTAATAAATGTTCCTGTTCCCTCATAAGTAATAGAATTCACAAATGAATTATCAGAATACATTTGAACAGATTGATTAGTAATATCTATTCTATTAGTACCAAAATTTATAGGAGCTTTGAAGATATAAAGGCCGCTAGTCATATTTATAACACCGCTAATTGGTGTTGGTAAATCTGCAAGTGTTCTTACTTCTGTTACCCCTTCACTAATATCAGATAACCCTACCCATCCATCATCATTAAGGCCGCTGGTTTTATTTATAAATAAGGCGTTCTCTGTGCCCTTAGCGGCATACAAATCACCACCATTAGCCTGTACATTATTTTGTGGGCTTCTATCACCAGCATAAACCGCAAAGTTAACACCGTCTGAGCCAGAATCAACCGACCTTAAAAGCGGAGTAGTATCGCCGCCTGACGAATTAATTTTAAATACGTTAGTCGCAACATCAAACGTTACTCCGTCACCTGTAAATAACAACTCTTGTTCTGATGTAACTTGTGATTGAAATTCAGTTGCTGTAATAGCTACGTTATTAGTTCCAACTGTACTTTTAACTGTTGAGCCAGCGTTAGAAATGATTTTACCATTTGTTGATAAACCTAAATCAAATTCACGGCATATAGTCCAACCTTGATAATAAAGCTTGTCACCCATTGGGCTTATTCTTGGTGCTTGTAATAATGTTTCACTAAAGCCAAAATCAGTTGAACCATCGAATTCAGGGCTCGTTAAATCCCAAGGAATAGGTAATATATATTCATAAAGTTTTGCACCTGCACCTGAATCTGTAATATATAAAATTCTTCCGTTTGGACTTACAAATAAACCTGAAAGCGATAGGTTGTTTGTTGGTTCTGTTGGTGTGAATGATGTTAAATCTAATACGGCTGTTGTTATATCCCAAGCAACAGACATATCATATTTAGTAACGTTTGTTGTACTAAGTTTAATGAATGATAGACCTGAAGGATCAAATACAACATCAACAATAAAACCGATAACATGATCAATTAAATGAACTGCTGTTGAAATATCCCAAGGCGTTGATAATGTGAATTCACCGATAGCAACATGAGTTTGTGCAAACATTACTAAACCATCAGGCTTAAACCATACATTAAGCGCTGAACCTGCAACTACTGCAACGTTGAAGCTTTGATTTAAAACTGCTGTTGAGACATCCCAAGCAACAGATAAATCATACTCAAAAACATCTTCAGTTGAGCCACCCATTTGATACCATTTAAAACCATCTGCTCGCCAATATTGCCCTACCATGAAAGCGTCTTGTACTGTTGAATCAAACGATGTAGAAAAGCTCTGTGAATCCGTTCTTCCTCCTACAAGATCACCTGCTGCTGTTGCTTGTGTTGAACCATCATTAAATAGTATTGGATCGAAAATATTATTAACTAAAGAATCTGCATAACCTTTATCTACTAAAGACCTATCTATAAACGTGCTTGAATAATCGCCAGCATAAAAAGCACCTACACCGCTTAAATTATCGGATATTCTCACTCCTGAAGGTTCAACACTAATAGTAGCTGCACCACCAACACCGTCTTCATAAGCAAGTTCAATTGAATCAGATATTTGATACAAATAAGTGTCGTTAGTATTTGTTTGATTACTTGCTTGAAATAGTAAGCCAAAGTTTAGCGCATCACTCACCGTTACCGTTCTATCTGCTAAAGCTGCATCTATTGAACCATCATTTGTGTATAAAGTTTCTGATACAACTTGAGAATCAACATAAGCTTTATCAGGTATCCATCTATCACCTTTTGCTGCAATTCCATTAACAGAATAATCAGCATGATAAAATGAACCTATTCCAGCTATGCCATCAAATATTCTTAGACCATCATTAACATTAATATCATAGCCAACACCCTGTGTTGAGTTATGTATTCCAGCAGATATTAAATCGTTGCTTATCTCTACTTGTCCATTAGTGAGTGCTGCACCTTCTACTGCATCAAATAAAAGACTATTATTACCTGAACCTGAATCAATTGTAACTGTTCGCTTGGTTGTTGATACGTCTGCTGTTCCATCAGAGGAATAAATGGTATTAGCATTAACAAAAGCTTGAGAAAAAATTGAACCTGTACCAGAAGAATCTGGATTTGTACTTTTTGAAGTGGCGTAATATTCATTGTCTGTAACAGTATCGAGGTAAGTTTGACCAATAAACCAAGCTGTTGTTGTTCCATCAATCGGTGCGCCTGAACCAGATAGTGATCTAAAAGATTCCGCTTTTGCTCGACTTATCGCCCCATCACTAGGATTTATAGATAAAACATCATCACCTGAATCACTATTTATTGCAGGTAAATTACCGCCGACTGTATCACCGAGCGAATAACCAACTGTTGAATCTATTTGTATTCCATTAACTGCATCAGCATTAAAAGTTGAATTATCAGTTGGACTATATGAAGTAATATCTATTCCAACATCAGATTCAAGTTCTATTTTATTTCCTGAAGATCCATTGATATTGTGAAGATTTAACATAAATGTTGATGTGGTTGTATAAGAATTCGCTCCACCCACTAAAGTCCTACTTGCTGTTAGTGCTTGCTCTGCTGATAAAACATCATCAATGCCACCTGTAAAATTTACAATTGGATTTTCAGGATCAGTATTATCAACAGTAATATATGTTCCTGAATTAACACTTAAAACTGCACCAACTGAAGATATTTCAATCCAAGTTGGCGTTACATCTTTAAGCATCCAAAAAGAATCATTATCAGTTTGCCAAGCTTCTTTACCTATTGCTGAAGAAACATAACCAGCACCAGTATTAGGATCAGTTGAACTTGTTCTTGCTGATGAATCAGAAAAAATGTATGTGATGGGCGTGTGATTATCTCCGCCCGTTATATCTGCATGTGTAGTCATAAAGTTACAATCTCGCCTGAATTATCTGTTACTAATGTTGAAGGGAATGCTAGAGGTTGCCCAAAAGCATTAGTAAATGAATAGCCTTGTATTGCCGTGTTTCCTGTTGTAATTATCGCTCCTGAAAGATCGCTTTTAAAAGCAAGCAGTTCTTCATTAAAAAATCTAAGTTTTGATAATACCCAATGAGTGCTTGGATTAAACAAAGAAGCCCTAACTAAAAGAAGGTTTCTTGCTGCATCTTGACTGCCTTTTGCAATCTTCATTGTTGTATAAATTTGTGTTCCTGCATCGCCCACGATAGGGTTTAAAAACTCCCAATCTAGCTCATCCCCTATCTGAAGATTTATATTTGTAAGTGCCTGCTGATAAACTGCAATACCTGTATCATCTATCCCTGAGTAAGTGGTAAAAAATAGATAATCATCAGGGCTTATAACTTCTTCCACAACAACTACTTGAGCAAAAACAGCAACATTTGCCACTGTTACTACTGCTTCGTCATACGTAGTTACACCGCTTGGCGCTACTGGCCCTTTAGTTTCAATTGATAGCAAATCATCTGAGAATGTTTTTACGTGCGGTGGGAATAACCCGTCAACGCCTTGGTTTTCAACTTGTGATTGATCTTTGAATCCCGTTGAAGCATGAATATAAACTTCTTTTCTTGATACGTTTTCAAAGGAAACAATTTCACCAGCTGAAGAAATTATATGTTGTTCGCCCAATTTAAACGAATCAAGTAGAGTTACTATTTCACGTGTTGCTTCAAGCTGATTTGTCGAAGGATTGTATTTAAAGTATTTTAGAGTTAAAGCATCGTCAGGAGTTAAAAACTCAACATTCACACCATCAACAATTAAATCAGGAATGTTTAATATTTTAGTGTCAATGACAACTTCAGTTACAGTTTCGTGAATTGAAGAATCAATAAAACCATCACCCGTTGCGATAGGGTAAAAAGTATTGGTAAGGTTTAATATTGAATCAACAGCGTCTTTTTCGGCAGGAGTGTATATTTCTATTTCTTTACCACGAATGCGGAATTCATCAGCTACATTTAGCTTTGTTAGCTGTGTAAATCCTTCTTCATCAACAAAAACATCCCCGATATGCGACATAGATTAACTCCGCTTTGTGATGGGAGTCATTAAAAAGGTAGTGCCACGTTTTACGGTGGCATTTTTACATGATGGGCAGATGGGGGTTAAAGGTTTGACTAGCTAGCCAAGTGCCGACCCATCACTTTCGGCTTTTACAGTATACTAACAGCTAGCTATAATTGGAACCGTTGTGTCGTAAATAGGAGGCATACTTGGACTTATTGCCGTTCCCACTCTAAAAGAATGGGTATATTCACCATCTACACCACTAACAGTAATATCAGCAGCATCAATTGTAACCTCAAAAACTGTTCCTGAAACTGCTATTCCTGAACCTAGTGTTTTTGTAACTAGGGCCACGCAAGTTCCAGTTTCATAAAGCGACCATTCCGCTTTAGTATAATCATTTGCATCTGCTGGCGTTGTTCCATCAGATTCAAATACATCAACTTGGAATACAAAATCACTGTTTTGCCATAATGGATCAGACATAATTTATCCCACCGTTCCAGTAACAGAGCCACCAGCATTAACAGCGTAATCAAAATCATTATTTATAACATCAATTGCTGTATCTGTGCCGCCTGTTAAGTCTACAACTTTGTAACCGTCATCGTTTGTTGATGTGTCGTTATATATTAATGCAGTTCTTAAGTCGGTAGGATTTGAAGCGTTCTTTAAAATAGTTGCTAAATCCGCATAATCAAGCGTTGATACAGTACCGCTTCTTACCCATGTAACACTACTTAACGTGGTTGCTGCTGAAAAGTTTCCGCCTGTTACCTGCGTAAAATCTGCAAGTTTTGGATTGACTGTATCAATATCAATAGTCGAGTAGACATCACTCAGCCATGCTATTTTAAAAACATCTGTTGAATTGTTATATTCACCGTTACCTGCCCTAAGCGGATAATCATTAAATTGTTTAGAAGCCATTATAAAACACCTTTGAAAGTTGAGCTTTTTATCGCACCGTTAAAACCACTTGTTTTATTCAGTATACCATTAATATTAATATTTTTTACTGTACCTGTAAATCCGCTAGTTTCTTTTATACTCCCTGAAAATAATATTTCTTTTAATACACCGCTAAAAGTTGAAGATATTATAACCTGAGAATTTATAATTGGGTTTAAAGCTGTATAGTTAGTGTTTACAGTATCTTCTGTAATTGTAATTGTGCCTGATAATATTATTACAGGATCAAGACTTGTGTAATTCGTGTTTACCGTTTCTTCGGTTATAACTATTGTATCAGTAGGCGTTAAAGTTATTGTTGGATTTAGTGCTGTATAGTTAGTGTTTACAGTATCTTCTGTAATTGTAATTGTTGCAGTTAAAGTTATCGTTGGATCTAAGCTTGTGTATGAAGTATTAACAGTATCTTCAGTTACCGTAATTGTGCCAGTTAAAGTTATAGTTGGATCAAGTACCGTGTAATTAGTGTTTACCGTATCTTCTGTTACAGTTATTCCACTACTAACCTCTAAAAAGGCACCAATAAACCCTTGCGCGCCTGTTCCTGCTGTTGCTAGTGCTGAGGTTGATTTGGTTCTGTAATCTCCACCTGCAAAATTAACTAACTCAGCACTAGTGAAGCCTGTTAATCCAGCATTGCCCGTTAAATCCTGAGTTGCATTTGTTATAAATACGCCTGTGTTACTGCTTATGTCATTGGTTGAGTGTCCGAAACAGAAGTTATTTTGAATTAGTACTGATGCATTTGATGCGAGTATACCCCATAAAGATGTACCTATAACCAAGCAATTCTCAACTTGATTTAAGAACGTGTTTGAGTTTGCAACAAATCCGAAATTACCCACACCATCAATAACGCAATTACGCATTATTTTATTTGTGTTTGTTGAGTTCTGGTTAGCCGCGTCACCTGTACCACTATGTGACAGAAAGCAGAATTCAACTAAAGTATCTTGCCCTGTTTGACTCATACCCTGATTAGACCCGGTGCCTATAGAGGCGATCCCAGATACAGAGCCATTAGGTGAGATAACATCAAAGCCAGCAGCTTGAGGGCATGTTAACTCGTTAGTTCCATTAAAATCCTCGCCAGACTTTGCGTAAACAGCGTAACCATGCGGGGTCGCACCTGAAAACATAGTGTTTGATACTGCTACAATTCCTGAACATACAGCCTCTATCAATGATCCATAATCAGTGCCAGATTCGGCAGTCCACCACAATGCAAGCGTTGCATAGTCTTCACTACCGCCGTGACCCGCACCGACTAAACTAACTCTAGGCATTCGTATCCTCTATGTATTGAAGTAAGGTTATTTCGTCTGCTGATATAATACCTTTCTCTAAAAGCTCAGTATAAAACGGGTTTCCTAGCGGCGGTATTGCGTATCTTTTTACACCGTTAACTAAGTCGTCATTTAACTCTTGAGATATATCAGCTATAACTCTTACATAGTCCTTATGTAACACTTTTACCTGTAAACCTTCGAATACATCAACGGGTAAAGACTCGATTACATCACCAACAACTTTACTTATGTTAGGCTTGTTAACTCTTAGTATTACGTGCTTAAAAACTGGCATCCAGCCCCCTCTTATCCTTTATCTATTTTATTTAGTGAAGTGTTCTTTTTTAATATCTAACACATGCTTAACCATGAGAACAACGAGAATAGCCAAGCCTAGAATGCTAGTAGTTATTTTTACAGCTGGCTCACCATAATCAAGCCACCAAACATTAGTATTCGATACCGCAGCAATAACGAGCGCTGTTTTGGGATGACTAGCTACTGCCTCTATCGCTTGTTTCGCTTCTTCTTTCATCGTTTTGTTTCTTTTGGCGCTTGTGTTTTATACATTGTAACACGCGTTTGAATGCCATTAAAGATACGAGACTTAGCCATAATATGTTGTATATAACATCTAAGTCCATTTAGGAGCCTCGTAGGGAGTATTGTTATTGTCTGTAATGCAAGAATTAATAACGCTATATTATCATACAAATCAGGGTCGTAGTAGTTGTACCAAAGGAAGAACCCTAAGACGTTACACAAAACTAAGCTATAACTACATATAGCGGCATGCGTGTTTCTAGGCTGTAAGATAATTCCTACAATTAAATTCATAAATGCGGCGTATGAGTAGTAAAGGATATCTGGAGCTTTAACGATAAATGATGCATAAAATAAATAAGCGATCACTAAAACAAAAGCGTCAATTGATGACGCCTTGTCTTTACTAAATAAAAGCAGACATATGATTGAAAATAATATCCACTGTACGGTGTTCATTATTTATTAGCCGCTCTACGTCTACGCGCTGCTGCCGCTTTTTTCCTTGCTGCTTCTGCTGCCTTTTGTTCATCTGACACAATTGGTTGTGGTGGCTTGCGCCTTCTTCCGTTTCCTGAAGTCATAATTTACCCTTTAGTTAGTTTAGTTAATTATATCACACTATCTCTATCAAGAATCTATCGGGCAATATGTCCAATAAATTACGTAATGTGTTTTTACTGTTCGTTACGTCTGGAATAGTATCGCTATCTAAAAACTTGATTGAGTCACCGACCGCAACACAGCCTTTAATTTGCCTTGTGTAGTTTGCGGAATGTATTTGTATATGAGTTCTATCCATCACGTTAATAATAGCTATACAGTTGCCGTTAGCTCTACTTGTGTACTTCTCGCCTTGATAAGCTCCTGCCGCCGGTATACAGCTAATATTAGTTTTATTATCTAACCATGGTAACTCTAATGTAAAACATTGAAAGTCACCAAAAGTTAAGCGTCCTACCGTACAATCATCAAAATATTTTCTATCTATTTTTAAAGTGTCCATATTGAATATCCTATGCTAATTAATACGCCTATTGATATTACCAAATTTACGACTACCCACCATTTAACAAATGAACTGCATACAGATACACTATGCTTGTTTTGATTGTGAGTAGTCATGATTTATCCTTTAGTTAACGTTGACCTTTAAAGCCGCCTGATTGTTGTCCTTGTTGAGAAAAGCCACCGCTTTGATGCCCTTGCTGTTGACCTTGTTGGCTGTTGTTTTCCTCGTAAATACCACACATTACATTATCACGCATTTGACCGCCTTTTTTAAACTCTAATGCGTTCTGCTTTGCCAGTACACCAGCTAGGCTTACAGATGGGTCTAATAACAAAAACTCACCGTTGTCATTATTTAAAATCACACCTATTTGAACATACTCACCTTTAGTATCACTGTCTTTTTGATACTCGCCTACTTTTGCACTTAACCGTTTAGTCATTTTCTTTGCTCCTTATTGTTGAATTTACATGTTTTTAGCTTGTTCTATTAACTCGTTAGCCTTTGCTATCAAGGCTTTCTTTTTCTCTTCTTGTTCGCTATCAACACGAACATCGATACCGCTTATTTCTAAAAACTTATCGGCGTTAAAGTTTGGTATATTAAAAATCTTTTTGCGGTCTTCTTCGGATGCTTTACTGTAAGACTCTTTAAACGCTTCTTGGTAGCCTTTCCTTTTAAGATATCCTTCTGTGTTTCCGTATTCTGGATTTTCTTCTTTTTCTTTATCTGTCATTTCTGACATAGGAACCCATACAGTTAAATGAAAATAAATAAAATTAGGTTTTGAGCAGTTATTCCAATCTTCTTTGCTTGTCATTACATCAAAAATATTAACTTGATCAGGTGTTGTTGTATTGAAGTAGCCAGTGTTCCAGTTGCCAGTGTTCCAGTTGCCAGTGTTCCAGTTGCCAGTGTTCCAGTTGCCAGTGTTCCAGTTGCCATTGTTCAGGTTGCCAGTGTTTTGGTTGCCAGTGTTCCAGTTGCCAGTGTTCCAGTTGCCATTGTTTTGGTGGCCAGTGTTTTGGTCGCCAGCGTTACGGTTGCCAGTGTTTTTGTCGCCAGCGTTACTGTAGCCAGCGTTACGGTAGCCAGCGTTCCAGTCGCCAGTGTTTTGGTCGCCAGTGTTTTGTTTTTTAACTTTCATCTTTATTTCCTCTCTTATTAATAGTTAAATTGATTTAATTAAATCTCTGTACTTGTTTGAAACTTTAAACTTTTGAGCTATTTGATTTATAACTTGCTCAGGTGGTGTACCTTCTTTAATTGCTTGTGTCACACCTTCACTATCTGCTTGCCATGCTGCATCGTCATACCATGGCTTATCATCATCTTTCTTTTGATTTGGTTTTTTATCATTACCTTGACTAGCTGCATTACCATCATCGTCTTCACTAGGAATTCCAGCGACAGCCTGTAAACTATATCGCTTGCAATATGTGATAGCTGAGCCAGCCCCTTGCGCATCCTGCTTAGTTAACTGGACAGTAAAGCTACTACTTAACCATTCACCGCTAACGTGCATTAAAATCGTTTCTACGCCTATCCGCCCATTCTCTTCAATAGGAAACTGAACGTAACTTAAGCCGTTATTAAAAAATGGTTCTTTTACCACTTGGATTACAGAGCCTAAGTCAGCATACGTACTCTTAAAGAATGGATTTTCAGCGCCTTTACTAGCCCCTCCCATTTCGTGTTGAGCTTTATTCATAGCAATAGCTATATTTTTAATTGATTCTGACTTATTCACTAGAATATCTCCTTTTCTTCATCTTTCTTTTTTAAAAATATGATTGCTTGCTGCTCAGGACTTGTTAAAGCATCACCATAAAAATAATATTGCTTACCTTTAATTGTTACTGCAACTGTTAACTCATCCACGTTTACGCCCCTCATGTGCTTTAGTTGTAGTGTAAACATCTGTCGCTGTATTCGTGCTTACAGACTTATCTAATCGTTTTGCGCAATTGATCATCATTTCTTTAAGTTGCTTAGTGCAGTTTGTAACTATTAATAACTCACCGATAGCGTCTTTTTCTAAGAGATTTATATTACTCATGAAACCCTGAAGCCTAAAAAACTCTTTTTTGCAATTAGCTATTACTTGGTTACATTCTTCATCACTCGCTAGCATTATAAGTATAGCGGGTATAGCCTTATATCCTGTGCTTAGACTCATATTAGTCTGTGTTTTCATTTCGTATCACTCCAAAGTAAGAACCCTTCAGCTATCAACATAACAATATTATTCTCTATTCCATGACGACCATCTAACTGAATTAATTTAGATGTACTTTTCTTTTTAACTATAATTGTTTCATCCATTAAAGGATCGATTACATCTACACTTAACCATTCAATACTCATTTTATTAATCCATTTCGTTCCGATGTGATTAATACTAGCGTACTACTTTTAATCGTGCAAGCGATTCATCAAATTAATTTCAATCTTTCCATTATTTGACAAAGATGGCACAAGCTGTTAGATTTAACACATACAAACAACTTAGGAATAAATATGGATTTAAAGACTATAGTAAGAACAGCAGCAGTAAAGAAAGACATAAACGGCGTCATGGATATGGCTAAGGCTTGCGGATTGAGCTATGAGAGAACATCTCGCGTTTGGTGTGGCAGTAAAGAGGCTAAGTTGAAAGATGTTGAGACTGTGCTCACTACGCTAGATGTTGAAATTAAATTTATTAAGAGGGCTATCTAATGAAAACAAAAGACTTAAACAAACATATATTACTAGTCATAAAATGGTTAAACGATAAAAACTCTGTTACTCAAGATGAGTTAGTTGACAGCCGTAAAGATGCTTCTGCTGCTGCTGCTGCTTCTTATGCTGATGCTGTTGATGCTGCTGATGCTGCTGATGCTGCTGATGCTGATGCTGCTGATACTGCTGAAAAACGGGTAAATAAATATTTTGAGCGAACAGGTAAAAACAAACAGGATTACATTGATGCTTTAAGCTTTGAATCTATACCCGTATATACAGCCGCTATGTGTGATGCAGGAGAGTTACCAAGTGTAGGTATGGAGTGTTTATTTAAAAAGCGCGGAGCATTAGAGTCAGGAACAGTAACCGCCATAACTAAGAGGTTTATTATTTTTACTGATTGGTTTGGTGATGAACATGTAAGAAAAATAGATGAATTAACTATTGAACCACTTACTCCACCTATAAAGTTAATAGATGGTAAGGCTTATCAGTTTAAAGCTCATAAAAACAGAAAACCTGTAGATGGTTTTTATTCTGCCTATAAAGATGAGTTTGTTTATCTTCAAGGTACAGTAAGAAGCAATGATGCAATTAACATTAAACTACTTGAGGTGAAATCATAATGAGCATTAATAACTACAGACCAGAAGAATTAACAACCCAACGTAAAATTATATCTGATGCAAAGAATGATACTGATGATCTTACATTTAGCAATAAAGATAAAGTTAGCAAGCGAGGTATTGCATATACTAAGGTTCGTGATATTAAAGATGATTTAGAGCTAGAGGCATTAGCTGAAAATGGTGATAGAGCTTATCTTGAGTCTTTGGAGTTTAATCATGGATACTAATGGATTAAGAGTAATAGGTTATTTAGTTACTAGCCATAAAGCTTGGAAGAATGGAGAGAGCGTCACTCATGAGGGGTTTTATTCTTACTTTAACCCTCACGGCATAGCCAATCAAGCTATAGCTAATATGATATTGAATTCTTAGTTTATAGTTGTTACCAGATAAAATAAAGCCGCTTTAATTAGCGGCTTTTTATTTGTATTACTCTTGTAGTGGTTAAATTATTTGATATCACTAATGCAAATATGAGTTGGACTTACTTCGTCGCAAAACTCTTCTTTATCTTTGTTAATTTTAATCATTTCTTCTTATCCTTTTGTTTAGTGTCTATATGATGGTTTATTTAGATAAAGACTTTTCGTATTCTCGTCCTTTATCAAACATGCTTTGTGCAAAGCTATCGAAAGCTTTTGATACTGTATCCTCTAAATTAGCTATATCAGAATGATTTGGAGATTTCTTTGTTGCCTCTACATACTCACCTTGCGCAGCAAAACAGAATAAGCTATATAGCTCTGTCTTATCTTTTGTGTTTGTTAATTTCACTAGTGTCTGTATGTTCATATTCTTACCCCTTATTTGTTAGTTAACTTTGGTTTCTTATCTTTGTTATTAAAGATATCTAGCGGGCTATCTGTTTTTACCCTGTAATCCCCCTGCTCAAAATCAACAAGATCATTACACCAATCTTTAATAGTTGAATGAGTCATTAACTCGCCGTGTTGCTCTCCTATGTATGATATTTTATCTTTCATCTTCTTTATTCCTTGTTTATGTGATTGATTGGTTAAACTTATCGCAATATTTCTCTAAACGTAATATTTTCAATGTGAGAAATATCTACATCTCTATATTTAAGCTTGGCCTCGTAGTAACTCACTTTGTATGCATATATACATGAATCTCTAAACTGTAAAATTGCTACTGATGTTATTAATACTAAAAATATAATCATTATTACTCTCCTTTGTTTATTTACTGGTTAGTTTTTAGCGGATTCATCTATTTCATAATCTGCATTAAAAGGCGATCTAGATTCAATATCCTTTTTAAACCTACCGGTTGTGTATGTATTTAATGAGCCGCTGTTGTATTTTTTACCTTCTGGATCAATACACCATCTTTTAAATATGACTCTATCCATGTATTTACCGGGCATCTTGGCAATTGATAATATTTGATAAATAACCTCACCTTCTGCATTGCCGTAGAAATCCCTAGTCATCCGATAACCAGAGCCGTCACATTCTTCAAACAGCCAACAACCGGGTTCCCACTGAACAACCTCATCAGTAGCAGGAAATAATCTATTTGCAGCCCTTGCTTCATGAATTATCTTTTTAAAAGGAAAAACCATCCTATATTCTTTACCAACCTTTAACTCACTCATTCTTATTCGCCTTATGTGTTATTGATAACTACTTAATAGAGCTTTTAATTTGAGCTTCAATAACTTTTAAATCTTTTTTGTGATCCTTTAACTCTCCATTCAAAAAAGC
>DAOVVZ010000233.1:0-4056 GCA_030636915.1 Methylomarinum sp.
TGTCGCTACGCCAGGGCGGCTACTGGATTTGCTCTATCAGAGGAAAGTTGATCTATCACAAGTTGAATTTTTTGTACTTGCTGAGGCAGACCAAAACCTTAATATGCATTTTATCAAGTATATTCGTAAAGTCATCGACGTATTACCTGCTCAACGACAAAACCTATTATTTTCTGCGACTTATTCTAAAGAGATTAAAAACCTATCAACACAATTGTTAAATGATCCCGTTGAAGTTGCTGTTGCCAGCGAAAATTCAACTGCGGCAAATATATCCCAGCGTATTTATGGGATTAAGAAAGAATATAAACGCGAATTAGTCTCTTGGTTGATTGGTGATGGTAATTGGCAGCAAGTTTTAATTTTTGTTCGAACAAAACATGGTGCAGACCGTTTACACAAACAGTTGATGAAAGACGGTATTCGTTGCATGGCCTTACACGGCGATAAAACGCAGGGCGCAAGAAGCAGAGCTTTGGAGAGCTTTAAAGCAGGTAAGATCACTGCTTTGGTCGCCACAGATGTTGCAGCACGAGGACTGGATATTGAACAATTACCTCACGTGATTAATTTTGATTTACCCGCAGTTGCCGAAGATTATGTTCATCGTATAGGGCGAACAGGTAGAGCCGGTGCAGAGGGTGAGGCTATTTCTTTAGTTGCACCAGAAGAAGCCCATTTATTAGCGGCTATAGAGAAGCTATTAAAAACAACAATTCCCAGAGTGGCAGATACCGGTTATGAAACTGTCTCCTTAGAAGTAAGTAACAAACCTAAAGCAAAACCCAACAGTAGAAATAGAACAACTAATAAGAGTCGAAACGCATCAAGTAAGCAGCCTGCCGATAAAAGTTCTCGATATCCGGCAAAAAACAAAGGTAGACGTAAATAGTAAAGGAAAGGATCAATCGTTACTTGGAAATGAGGCATCAGCCTCACTTCCAAGTAATTAAACTATTTCCTGGTTTCCCATAAGTTTAATTCATTCTCATTACCCTCTTCGTCATTTCCGAGGTCTACCCAGTCAAGCATGGGCACAAGCTTTATCGGGAATCCATCTTGGGTGCTATAGATTCCAGCTAAGAGCTCGCAGGAATGACGAGATATGTAGTCGATGCTTTTTATGTGGCGGAGCGTTGTGGGTAATCAGAAACCTTTTTACGCCGTTACTGTATCGGGTTTTAACATTGATGTACGCCCCACCATAATATCCATGGCTTTAAACAGTCGCTTAAACACCGATTGCTGGCAATAAGGAATACCATGTTTTTTACATACTTCAACCACTTTTGGCTGTACATATTGATACTGCTTTAATGAAAGCTCTGGCCATAAATGATGCTCAACTTGATAGTTTAACCAGCCGTAAAAAAAATCATTGGCATCTGATCCTGTTGGATAATTGACTGAACCAAGAATCTGACGTAAATAAAACTCTCCACGCCCTTTACCTTTTTCCTCAAACATCATCACATCATCACCCGCATGATTTGGCACAATCACCAAAAAAGTATGCATATTAGTGAGTATTTCAGCCAGAATAGAGTTAATTAATACACTGGTTGCGGCAAATGTTCCTAAGGGTAAAAACAATAAAGGCAGTAATACAAAGCGAAACCCCACATAAGGCAAAATACTTTGAAACCACAGTGCACGCCCTTGTTTAGTAAATAAACTCCAGGCTCCTAGTCGTGTCATCTCAGGCACACCCTCTCCAGCTTGTCGGGCTCTACTGATTCTTAACTCTTTATGTGTTCTGGGTGTGTAATAGAGAATTTTCCAAACCGCAGTAAAAACAAAAATAATTAGAAAACGCATCCACATTGGCGCTTTAGATTGCCTTAGCCATTCTAAATTATGCTGTAAATGATCAGGGTCTAATTTTTCCCCTAAATTATAGTGATGTAACACATCATGCTCTTGGTGCCAGCCATCAGGTGTAATCCAATCCGGCCAATCAATAAAACGTCGCCAGCCTTTAGCAAACGTTTTACTCGAATAATGCCCTGGCGCATTATCATGCTTGTCATAGCCCTTGTGGACAATGGGGTGCGCCATTTGTGTCCAGCGGGTAAAACTACCCTGGCTGATTAATAGTGCAGAAATAGGGTTTGGCATAATCCATGCCGTTCCATAACCCAACAAGGAGCATATTTTCCCCCAGCGTTCCATTTTTACTAAATGTTTGACATCCTCTTCACCTGTACCTGAACGAGACAAAGCCTCTTGCTGAATCTCATTAAGATCTTTTGCCAATTGTTCCCTATCGACATTGTTGTAACTATTTAAACTCACCTTTTCTCCTATTTACCTTTTAAAGCAATCCAATAATTTTGTAATTGCCACGGGTTTTTAAATTAATAATAACGGTTTGGTTGCTTTTGTTTTCCCAATACCAACCATGTGAACCTGTAAAAGGCACTAATAATGAACCGCTCGATTCACTCTGAGTGCTTTCTCTAAAACTTTTAAAATAGCCATTAGTGCTGCCTTCTGGCTCACCATGAAAATCAAAATATAATTTTTCATCGGCTTGAGACTTCCAAACAAACTCAAGCGTTTCGCCTTTAGCAATGGTAAATTTATACTCCAGCCCCTTATTAGGTGGAATTGATATCATCACGCTATCTTGCCATTGCAAGGAAGCCTCAGCTGTTGACTTATTTTCAGTTGGGCACGAAATAACAACTGGCTTATTAATAGCCTCAGCGGGTTGTGATAATACGGTTAATCCCATGGCTTGCCCTAAGCCAATGGGATCAATATTAAATTCAGCAGGCAATACCGCAGCAATAAAAACAAAAATAGCTAACAGTAATGAACAAATACATGACCAAATTAATGATTTGGTTGATGGTTGTGGAATCGTATTCATATTAAAGGGATGTGATATAGCCCGTCATTTGATAACCCAGCAGTACAAAACCGGCAGACATCAAGAGCGTATTAGAAGCGGTTGCAAAAGTATAATAGCTATTATACCTGCGCCAAAAACCAAACAAGGTAAGAATAAATAACAAGGCAATGCATTGTCCTATTTCTACACCCACATTAAAGGCAAGCAGGTTGGTGATTAAATTTTCTTCGGGTAAAGCAAAGTCCTGTAATTTAGTGGCTAAACCAAACCCATGAAATAAGCCAAAAACTAACACGGCAACTTTGGTATTGGGTTGTACGCCCAACATCTGTTTAAAGCCACCTAAATTATCAAAGCCTTTATAGATAATTGAAAATGCAATAATGGCATCAATTAAATGTGCGTTGAGATGTATTTGGCTAAATACTCCAAACAACAGCGTCAAGCTATGCCCTAATGTGAAAAAACTGACATAAAGCAATACATCTTTCGCGCGAAATAGAAAAAAGATAACCCCGACTAAAAACAGTAAATGATCATAGCCCGTCAACATATGTTTCGCACCAATATATAAAAAAGGGCCGATTGCTGCATCACGGTTGTTAGTTAAAAAATGTTCGGTGCTACTATCAACGCCATGCGCAAAGCTACTTTCATTGACAAAAAGCAACAATGTAATAAAAAAAAAGGTGTTTTTTAAGGTCATAATCTGAAGGGTTATTGATCTTAGTTCATAGTTTGTAAGACCAAATAAAAATGCGATATTGAGCGCCTATCTATAAACTGGATTCCGTAATTTTTTTGCTGGACTATATATTTTAAAACAGAATTCTAACAGTTTTTGCATTAAAAAAGTTGTTTTAGATCAGTTAATTGTTAGATTATCAGCTAATCTCTCATTATCTACAGGTATAAAAAAGAAAATTTATACAGAGGATACAATGAACACTAAAAAGTGTGATAAGGAGAGATGCTATCTACGATCAATGTTTTCTTACTATTCGGCTCTTTTCCCGTGGATACCATAGCTGCGATGTGCCGCGATAAATCAGACTTTAAACTGCGCAATAGCCTGCTTTAGTAATGAAGAAACCTCATCTTCAGTTTGTTTTTCATAACGTATACGTATAAAAAACTCAGTAATCTTATTGATATTATCTGCCAGATCAGGTCGTTGCTTCTGAGCACGCAAAGAAAAA
>DAOVVZ010000402.1:0-2784 GCA_030636915.1 Methylomarinum sp.
ATATTGCTATCAACATTAAAGGGTGAAATCGTTTTATTTTCACAAATTTACCAGTTTAAATTCATTATTTTTATTAACACAAAATTATATCATGCTCTATTAAAAGGAAATGCGATTACCTCATTCAATGACTGAGCATCGCTTACAATCATTAGCAAGCGATCTAGGCCTAAAGCAATTCCACTACAATCAGGCAAGCCTGCACTCAGTGCATCCAGAAAATAGCTGTCTTTCTCTACTTTAACCCGTCCATTCAACAGTCTAAACTCATTTTCTTTATCAAAGCGCGTTTCCTGTTCTTCCGCATCGGCTAGCTCATAAAAGCCATTACCAATCTCCACACCATCAATAAAAACTTCAAACCTATCCGCTATTGCCGGATTATCCAGATTTATTCTAGCTAATGATGATTGAATCGCGGGGTATCCATAAACCATGTAGAGAGACTGTTTATCTAATGCAGTCTGCACCTTATAGCTAAAAATAAAATCCAGCCACATTGAGTGATCATCTCCACAGAGTAAAATCGCATCGCTTATCGCGTTTTTTTCAGCATATGAAGCATAACTTTTCTGACAAAAAACTAATGGATTTAAACCTGTGACTTGCTCAAATAATTCAACATAACTGATCTTATTAATGCTATTTAGCAGATAACTACCACTCAACACTTCAGCAATCAGTTCAGCAACCTCATCCATTAACTGCTGCAAAGTGAAATCAACTTTATACCACTCAAGAATAGAAAATTCAGGGTTATGAAATCGTCCAAACTCTCCATTTCTAAACGCTTTACATATTTGAAAAATAGAGCCACTGCCTGAGGCTAATAATCGCTTCATTGCAAATTCAGGCGATGTTTGCAAAAACATCTGCTTATCATTTGGAGAGGAGTGATATAAACTTGAGAAAAAGTCTAATTGTGGATCCGTACCTGTTGCAGAACACAACAAAGGCGTTTCCACTTCAAGCACCGACTTGTGCTCGAAAAAACGCCTAATAGTTGCTAGCATTTGCGCCCTTAAACGCAAATGCCTTACATCACATGAGGGCTTCCAACTTTCTACCACTATTCTTTAACACGCGAGACATATTCCCCAGTCCGTGTATCAATCTTAATCATTTCACCAATCTGAACAAATAAAGGTACTCGAACGACTGCACCTGTCTCCATGGTTGCTGGTTTACCACCACCACCTGAAGTATCACCTTTTAAACCAGGATCTGTATCAGCAATTGATAATTCAACGAAATTAGGCGGTGTTACCGTTAATGGAGAATCATTCCATAATGTCATGGTGCAAATATCCTGGTCTTTTAACCATTTAACCGAATCAGCAACAGCTGCTTTTTCTGCTTGATACTGCTCAAAAGTATCTGGCTCCATAAAATGCCAAAATTCACCATCGCTATAAAGGTATTGCACATCTATATCAACAACATCGGCACTCTCAACTGACTCACCTGACTTAAAAGTACGCTCTATAACACGCCCTGTCTTTAAATTTCTAATTCTAACGCGGTTAAAAGCCTGCCCTTTCCCTGGTTTAATAAATTCATTCTCAATAATTGCACAAGGGTCTGCATCCAGCATAATCTTTAAACCCGCTTTAAATTCGTTGGTACTAAACTTAGCCATTTTTTTCTCATGTAAACAAATAATCAGAGATATTATAATAGAGATCTATAAACAGTGCATTATTAAACAACACAGCTAGCAGGAAACAACTAGGCACAGACACCAAAAACATGGCAACAAGAACTGGCAGAAGGATTTAACAACAGTGCTGAGCTCTGCAATTATCTAGAGATACCCAATACAACCAGTAAGGCCCTCGCATTTCCTGAGTTTGCTGTACGAGTACCACGCGACTTTGTCGACCGAATTGAAAAAGGTAATATAAATGATCCCTTACTTAAGCAAATTTTACCGTCAACAGATGAAAACACGGACTTCCCCGGGTTTAACAACGACCCTGTAGGCGATCTTAATGCAATGACAGAAAGCGGCGTTATTCACAAATACCACGGGCGAGTCCTTTTTATTACAACAGGTGCCTGCGCTATTAATTGTCGCTATTGTTTCCGTAAAAACTTCCCATACAGCGATTTTCAACTGAGCACAAAAAAAATTACTCAGGCAATACAATACATAGAAAATAACAGCGATATTTCAGAAGTCATTTTAAGTGGTGGTGATCCACTACTCCTTAATGACCAAAAACTATCCAACTTATTACAGCAACTGGATACGATAAAACACCTTAAACGCATCAGAATTCATAGCCGTATCCCTATTGTGTTACCCAACAGAATAACAACTGAATTTTGTGGCATGCTTTCCTCTATCAAAAAAGCCATTGTATTTGTTGTCCATTCAAATCATGCTAACGAATTAAGTAACAGCGTTAAACTCGCCTGCAAAAAAATAAAAGCCTGTGATATCACTCTGCTCAATCAATCTGTGCTACTAAAAGATATTAATGATAATGCACCGGCATTATCCGCATTAAGTGAAAAACTCTTCACTTTTGGCATCATGCCTTACTACTTACATCTGCTTGATAAAGCAACGGGGACAGGGCATTTTGAGGTCGATCAAAAAACAGCTATAGCACTAATGGGGCAAGTAAAAAAGCAACTTCCTGGGTATTTAGTGCATAAACTGGTTAGAGAACAAGCTGGAGCAGCAAATAAAATCGTTATAACTTGATCTAACCGCTGATAGAAACCATAAAAATAGACTAGACTTAACTGATTACAAACAAAACACCCTACAGCTTC
>DAOVVZ010000427.1:0-2560 GCA_030636915.1 Methylomarinum sp.
AAAAATGCTCAGCATGTTATTTGAGACAGGACATCCGTGGCTTACCTTTAAAGACCCCTGCAATATTCGCTATACCAACCAGCATGTCGGCATTGTACATAGTTCCAATCTTTGTACTGAAATTACCTTGCATACCAATGATAATGAAATTGCCGTGTGTAACTTAGGTTCAATTAATTTAGCAGCGCATATTAATGAAAATGGCTTGGATTTAAAAAAGCTGGAAAAAACCATTACTACTGCAATGCGTATGTTAGATAACGTGGTGGATTACAATTACTATGCTGTGTCACAGGCAAGAACCTCTAATTTACGCCATCGCCCTGTAGGCTTAGGTATGATGGGGTTTCAAGACAGTTTGCATCAACAAAATATTGCCTATGCCTCGGAACAGGCTGTTGAATTTGCCGATACATCAATGGAAGCCATCAGCTATTTTGCCATTAAAGCCTCATCCGACCTGGCAGCTGAACGTGGAAAATATTCCAGCTATCAAGGTTCTTTATGGAGTCAGGGTATTTTGCCACTGGATTCCAATGAGAAACTGATGCAGCAGCGGCAGAATTATTTACAGTGTGATAGCAGTAGTACACTGGACTGGGATAGTTTAAGAACAAAAATTTTGCAGCAAGGAATGCGCAATAGTAATTGTTTAGCAATTGCTCCTACGGCCACCATTTCTAATATCTGTGGTGTCAGCCAGTCGATAGAACCTACCTTTCAAAACTTGTATGTAAAATCAAATTTATCAGGTGAATTTACCGTGCTAAATCGCTATTTAGTCAACAGTCTTAAGGCTATTGGTCTCTGGGATGAAGTGATGGCTAATGATCTGAAATATTATGATGGTTCGGTACTCAATATTGAACGTATCCCCGATGATATTAAAGCACTTTACGCCACCGCCTTTGAAATGGACAGCCGCTGGCTTATCGAAGCCGCATCGCGTCGGCAAAAATGGATAGATCAAGCGCAAAGTTTGAACCTTTATCTGGCAGAACCTTCGGGGAAAACTTTGGATCAACTCTATAAATTGGCTTGGGTGCGAGGCTTAAAAACCACCTATTATTTGCGCTCAAGAGGGGCCACTCATCTGGAAAAAACGGTCACTCAAGCTGAGCCTGTTGAAGAACCAAAAGTGTGTTCGATTCTTGACCCAGATTGTGATGCCTGCCAATAACCGAAAAGATAAGGAAATATTATGTTGAATTGGGATGACCCTTTAGCAAGCTTTAATCCAGCCACTTCTGCGCCAGACGAGACTTTGTCAAAAAATACGGTGGCTGTTAAAGTCGAGGTAAAAAGCAATAGCGAGAAAAAACCACAATACACGGATATAAAACCCGTGAATGTTGATGATAAACGGGTGATTAATGGGCTAACCGACATTAATCAGTTAGCCCCTTTTAAATACCCCTGGGCTTGGGAGTTTTTTTTAAACGCCAATAAAAATCACTGGACACCCTTGGATATTAATATGTCCAAAGATATTCATGATTATCAGCATCGCTTAACGGTGGAGGAAAAACATGTCTATGAAAATGTACTGTCCTATTTGACTACCTCCGATATACTCGCCATGCGTAATGTGGGACTGGCGGTGATGGAAAAAATGACCGCTCCTGAATTACAGATTTATCAAGCCAGGCAGGTGTATGAAGAAGCCTTACATACCTGGACTTATCAGCATTGTATAGAATCGCTGGGACTGGATCAGAGTGAAATATACAACCGCTATCGGGTGGTTCCTGCGATTAATCAAAAAATACAGATGGCCAACCGAAAACTTAATTCAATATTGCGCCCCGATATTGATTTAACCGATCGAGATGAGCTGGAAAATTTTGTCATGTCTTATCTGTTTTTTGCTGGTGTTTTTGAGGGCTGCTGGTTTTATAATGGCTTTAGCCCAATTTTCGCGCTACAACGGCGTGGATTAATGACAGGAACCTCTGAACAATTACAATACATTATGCGTGATGAAGTCCTGCATTGTGCCTTTGGCATTCGAGTAGTGAACCAGATTATTCAGGAAAACCAGGTAAAACTGAACCCCAAAGCTATTTCCGATATGTGGCTAGAAGCTGAGGCGGCTGAAACCGAGTATGCTCAATACTTATTACGTGATCCTATTTTAGGTTATACCGCCGATAATCATATCGAGCAGTTTCGTTATGTTGCCAACCGTCGTGCCCGACAATTAAAACAGGCGGAGCCATTTCCTGGCGCAGAAAACCGTTTGAACTGGTTAGATGAGCAGGCTAATATGCGCAAAGAAAAAAACTTTTTTGAAACTCGGGTGACAGAGTATCAAACTGGGGGTGGTTTAAAATGGTGAGAGACTAGATAACTATAGCATCTATAAACCTTATTCATTAAGATATAATATAACCATCATGGGTTGAATAAAAGTGAAATGTCAGAAATATAAAAGGTGTTCTGATAGCAAAAATGATATGTTTATTTGGTTCATGATGATTTTTCATTCTATCTATCTGAGAGAGGGATTAAACAACTTTACTCCTCTGTTCAGTGATAATTTTAAGGCTGCTTAGGGTCG
>DAOVVZ010000418.1:0-2654 GCA_030636915.1 Methylomarinum sp.
ATCTATTAATTCCGGTAACTTCATTTGCTTGTCGTTGAGAATACTGGCATGGTATCTTCCTTATCGGGTGCCACCCCATGAACTCTTAATGCGCCGGCCATGACCTTAGAAAAAACTGGGGCAGCAACCAGGCCACCATAATATTTCCCCGCACTCGGATCATCAACCATGACAGCAATAACAAAACGTGGATCACTCACTGGTGCCAACCCTACAAAAACGGCTAGATAACGATCATCCGCATAACCACCAGCTATCGCTTTTTTTACTGTGCCTGTTTTTCCTGCCACTCTATATCCATCAACCCTTGCTTTATAAGCTGTGCCATCCTTTTTGATCACATGCTCAAGCATTGCCGTTACTTTTTTAGCTGTTTTTGCTGTAAATACTCGCTTTGCATCATAATCTTCCTCCCGCTTTAACAAGCTAACAGAATGTAAGATTCCATCATCAGCCAAAGCGGTATAAGCTCTTGCCAATTGCAAAACAGATGTTGAAACGCCGTAGCCATATGATAGCGTTGCCTGTTCAAAATCATGCCACCTTTGAAAATCCAACAAAGTACCGCTAGTCTCACCAGGAAAGCCAACATTTGCTGAACTCCCAAAACCAAGCTGGTTATAGACTCCCCAGAAATATTCTGGCGGCATCTTCAATGCAATTTTACTGATAGCCACATTGCTAGATTTCTTTAGCACATGCATTAAATCTAAAGTCCCGTAATTATGAACATCCTTAACCAAATTACGCCCAACTCGAAAATCACCATGGGTCTCTATTTGGATATCATCATCTACATATCCTCCGTCTAGAGCCGCGGCAACCACAAAGGGTTTTACTGTAGAACCTGGCTCAAATACATCCAGCATTGCTCTATTACGGTATAAACTTCCTTTTAAACCTTTTCTGCTATTTGGATTAAAAGCAGGTTGGTTCGCTGTCGCTAAAACCTCACCATTTTTTGCATCTAATACCACTACTGATGCTGAAAACGCTTTATGCTCAATAAACGCTGACTGCAATTCCTTAAAAGCTAAATACTGAAGTCGCTGATCGATACTTAATACAAGGTCCTGACCTGAAACAGGATCCTTTATGTTCTCGACATCTTTATCGTTAATCACTCTACGCCGACCATCCCTAATCACGCGCTTTTTACCTTCACTGCCTTTTAAGCTTTGTTCATATCCTCGCTCCATACCTTCCTGACCAATATCATCTACATCAGTAAAGCCGACAACATGCGCGGAAACCGCACCAGCAGGATAAAAACGTTTAAATTCCCTTGAAAAATACACCCCACTTACGTCTAAAGCCCTTACTTTTTCAGCAAGTTCAGGTGTTATCCGTCGTTTTAAATAAGCAAACCGTTTACTTATCCCTTCTTTCAATAGTCCTCGGGTTTTCTTACCAGGAACATCAAGCAGTTTGGTAATCTGTTTTAATTTATTTTTTTCTTCTCGCTTAAAGTGCTTCGGATTAACCCAAACAGACTCAACCGGTGTACTAATTGCTAATGGCTCATTATTCCTATCAAGAATTTTGCCTCTATAAGCAGAAACAGAAACCACACTGATATGTCGCCTATCTGCCTGCTGCTTCAAAAAACTTGTATCTACAACCTGTAAAAAAACAGCTCGAATGACTAATGCCAGCATTCCAAGCAACATAAACCCAAGCAGAATTTTTCGCCTTAATTCAAAAGAAATTGCCTTAACATGCTCTTTTCGAAAATGTCCTTTCACCCATCATCCTTTAAGGTTTGAGATAAATAATTTCTTTTCGTTGAGGCATTTCTAATTTCAATTGTTTTTTAGCCACACGCTCAATTCTATTTTCTTCGGTCAACATGGTTAACTCTAGCTGCAACTGCCCCCATTCAATTTCATAGCTATCCAACTTCTTTTCCTGTGCCTGAATCTGTATAAATAATGATCTAGAATGATATTTACTTTGAATCACAGCCAATGCGGATATCATCAAAATAACAACCAAGCCTATCAAAATAATATCTTTAGAAAAAAACAACAGCCTAAACCCTTTCGGCAACTCGCATAACAGCACTCCGTGCTCTTGGATTTTTTTGTATCTCTTGTTTATCGGCTTTTATAGCCTTACCCACGCTTTTTAATATGCCTTGCTCAATATCTGCTTCTTTAATCGGCAATCTTCCCGGGTTAAATTTCCGCCCTGATTCACTCCTAATAAATCGCTTAACAATTCGATCTTCCAAAGAATGAAAAGAAATCACCACTAATCGTCCACCAGGCTTCAAAACATTAATAGCCTGTTGTAAACCTTGTTTTATTTCTCCCAACTCATTATTTATTTCAATTCTTATCGCTTGAAAACTCCTTGTCGCTGGGTGCTTATGCTTTTCTTTTTTTGGAATCGTATTTTCAATTAATTTTGCTAAATCCGATGTTGTTTGTAATGGTGCCTCTATGCGTCGTTCCATAATCGCTTTAGCAATACGTCGAGCAAATCGCTCTTCTCCATATTCAAACAACACTTTAACTAAAACTTTTTCTTCTACTTGAGCAAGCCATTCTGCCGCAGACATCCCCTGACTATCATCCATACGCATATCTAAAGGCCCGTCTCTTAAAAAGCTAAACCCTCTCTGAGAATCGTCTAACTGTGGAGAAGATACC
>DAOVVZ010000064.1:0-6957 GCA_030636915.1 Methylomarinum sp.
CTTCGGTGGCACGAAAAGCCACTTCATTTTCATGCCGGTTTTGACGAACAATTGTAAATAAATCTTTATTAAAATAGCGAGCATTTAACAAAATACCCAAGTTATGCCCATCATCATCTGTCCCGGATAAAATCCCAACAGCATCCTCAACACCTGCTTTAGCTAATGTTTTAGCCGTTGTTCTACCCACAATATAGCGATCTATATATTCTTGCTCTTTTGAATCATGCGGATCAATGACAGCTGTTTTAATACCATATTTACTTAAAACCCGGTTGACCTCATGGCCCATGCGCCCATAACCACAGACAATCCACGTGCCTGACGGAGGCGTGATGTACTTATCTAGACTTGCCCCTCTATCTCTAACCAGCCAATTATTAAATGAATAAAAACCAGGATTATGCATCGCTGCTGCTAATACTTTAGCAAAGGTTTTAAAAGGGTCAACAATATGCACTTTCCCTCCCAATGTCGCCAGCGTTTCTTCAAACACTTCGACCTTGGACATGCTGATAATTTCAACATTAGGGTTTAATAATCGTGCTAAAGCGGAAATTTTTAAATTGGCTTCTTCACAATTAGTAATTGCAATAATCGCTTTACAATTTGATCTGCGCAGTCCCGCCTCTAACAAATGCTTTGGTACGCTGGCATCACCACAAAAACTTTGCATGGGTACTTTATAGTTTCGTAGCTGTAATGCTTTAATTCGCTCTTCACTACTATCAATGATAACAGCGGGTAACCCATAATCACTCAAGCCACGCATTAACACACTGCCAGTATCACCAAAACCACACATAATAACGAATGGCTCATGTATGCGCCTAACACCTCGTGAAAACTGCCATTCAGAAAAAGCTCTTACCAGAAAAGGATTTTGAAATAGGCGAATAATGGTACCAATAGCGTAAAACCAGGTAATCACACTGATATAAAGACAAATAATCGCCCAAAAACGCTGTGCATCACTAAACTTAATAGGAATTTCACCAAAACCTGTTGTTGTCGCCGTATAAGTCATGAAATAAAACGCATGAAAAATACTCATATATTGCGTTTCTCCATTCACCTGTATACCGGGAATAAAAACCATACCCAGAATAGATACTGAATAAACAGTCAGCAAAACGATTAAGGGGCTTCGCATTTCCCGCATTACAATAAAGGTAACGCGACTTAAATCAACAGATACAGCCATACTAAATTTTTATGAATATCATGAATGAATAAAATTGTTAAACGGTTAGGAAGGTGCACGAAATAACTTCGGCGACTTGGAAGTAAGGCTTTAGCCTAACACTTGCAAAACTAACGTCCCACTTCCAAGTTGATAGTTGTCATTTTTTCGTACTTGCTCCTAATCTAATAACTTATAATCGATTAAACAGTGTTTCCGAAACTAGAATTATGGTTGAAATAACGTTAGCTAACAAAGCACCACCTGATAATGAAATAATGCTAGCCATGACATCAGGTGTAAGTCCTGTTCCTGTAATATGAACAGCAAAAGTCCAGTAGGTAGCGGCAGCCAACAACTCTAAATCGGCAACCAGACTGGTTGCCAGCAAAACAGCACCAATTTGTGAGCGGTCTCCAAATTTTAAAGCGGTAGCGACTAAATTAACCACTATAACGGCAAACAATTCAAACACATTATGATGCGCTGGATTATCCATCTCCCCTAAAAAAAAACCGAAATTCAATGTTAATGCAAGTACCACAAAAAAACCAAAAATAACCTTCTCAAGATTCATTTCCTATCCCTCGTATCAAGTATGTCAAACGCGCTAAAATAATGATAAAAACATTTAACAAGTCATTATAAAGCTATATTTTAACTCTATTCTTATTCTCAATATTGTAATTTTTATAAGCACCATGAACTTCTATTTTTTAATAGTCTCATGCTAAAACAAGAAAAAATACTGCGCTTTTGTATTATTTAACGCTAATATAGCTGTTTTTCTATCAGGAAATTTGCCATGACCATCACCGCAATGGAACTAGTTGCTGCCGCAAAAAACACAATTTCTGAAATTGATGTTGAAACAACAAAAGCAACAATCTCGGAGAATCTAATTTTAGATGTCAGAGAACCCGCTGAGTATGCCGCTGGCTATTTGCCTAATGCCATTAATATTCCTAGAGGCGTTTTAGAGTTTAAAATAAGCAGTCATCCAGCGTTTAAAGACAATCAACAAGCCCACATTATTGTCTACTGCTTAACAGGTGGACGATCAGCATTAGCAACAGAAGCATTAAATAAACTAGGGTTTAGTCATGCTGTCAGTATGGCGGGCGGCTTTAATGCCTGGTCTGAAAATGGATTTCCAACCACTCAACCTTGAATACTTATAAATATGCCAGAATTAGATTCCATTCGTATAGACAAGTGGTTGTGGACTGCGCGTTTTTTTAAAACGCGTAAACTCGCAGCTGAAGCTGTTTCAGGAGGAAAGGTCCACATCAATGGTCAGCGCTGCAAGCCTTCCAAAGAGGTTAAGTTAGGCACGGAACTGACTATTACTAAAGAGCCTTACCATTGGAATCTAGTCGTCGTTGCTATCAATAGTCATCGCCGTCCAGCAAAGGAAGCCGTGTTACTTTATGAAGAAGACCAAGACAGTATCAATAAAAGACAAGCTGAAATTATTCTGCAAAAAGAACAACGGGCATTAATGCCACATGCTGAACGCGAACATAAGCCTAATAAAAAACAACGACGTCAAATTCATCGTTTTAAACAAGAGTAAATACACTCTCTATTGGTCTACAAACAGGTTGGAGGCTTAGGCAACCCCGCTATTTTACAGGCAAATTTTAAAGGCCCTTGAGGGAATAGCTTATGCAAATAACGGCTATTCCCTTTATCTTCGCCAAAGGTCTTTTTTATCGCTTTAGTAAAAACACGGGCATTGGGTAAATGCTTAAAACTTTGATAATATTCGCGAATAAAAAATAAAATTTCCCAGTGCGCTTCTGTTAATTCAATTACATTTAACCTAGCAAGCTCAACTGCAACAGCTTCATTCCATAGCTTTAAATCCAATAAGAATCCTTCTTCGGTAGTTTCTAAAACAATGCCCTCTACAATCAATTCCATGATTTAACTAGCTTATTCTTTTCTGTTAATTTAACCAATCCAGAGTAATCTATCACTTCAACCCCAGCAACCAATTCATCAACACTAACCCCTCTGGTATTCAGTTCATCGCTTAAAACATACAAGAAAACATTATTTTTAAGCAATACTTTTAACTCAGCACTTAAAAGACTGCCTTTATTAAGACAAAAAACAGCATTCTCAAGAAAAACAACGTCATCGCCACTATCAATACGCTGCAAGAGAGATAAATCAATGGATGATTGGGAAATTAAATGTAGCATTAAACCTAATAAACTTAATAATTACGAAATTGAGGTAAAACTTTAGCACACTAGCGCATATCGATTGGATAGTATTCTGAAAGCTGAACAAATAAGCTCTACATTTTTAAATATTTGCAGAATTGACACTGGTCTTTACTGCCCATCAAACATAAAGATGGTCTCACTATTGATGCATAAATCGTAAATGATTCGATGCCTTCATCCAGCTAAGGTTTAGACAGATACTTTGAATCTGGACGTGCTAGACTAGACTTGCCTTTTTTATTATTTACCCAACAAAATCCAATGAATTGGTTCATCAATCTGCTTACCGAGCAATCGGTGGCACATACTTTACTCATAATCAGCCTGGTCATTTCTTTTGGTCTTGCATTTGGTGAAATCCCTTTTTTTAAAATAAAACTGGGGATTGCAGGGGTTTTGTTTTCAGGTCTGGCTTTTGGCCATTTTGGAATTACGATAGATCCCCATATTATGCATTTTTTGCGTGAATTTGGTCTTATTCTGTTTGTTTATGCCATTGGTCTGCAAGTTGGCCCCGGTTTTGTTAATTCATTTTTACAAAATGGAATTAGACTGAATCTTATGGCTGCCAGTATTGTTATTCTGGGTGCCATTATCACTGTTGCTATTAGTTATTTCGGCGACATTAAAATCCCTGTTGCTGTTGGTTTATTTTCCGGGGCAACGACAAATACACCTTCATTGGCGGCAGCTCAGGAAATATTGGGTAGCATGCCATCAATTGATGGAGAAACATTAAAACACCCTGGACTGGGCTATGCCGTGGCTTATCCATTTGGCATAGTGGGTATTATTGTAACGATGCTACTGACTAAGTTTCTTTTCAAAGTGAGTATTGAGTCAGAAGATCTATCATTTTCCAAAACTCAAAAAAAACTGGCTAACCGCCCTGTATGGATAGATCTAAAAATAGAGAATCCCAACCTGGATAGCTTAACCATAGATAAAATTCATTTTTTTGAATCAATGGAAGTCGTAGCTACTCGCATTCTTCATCAAGGAGAGGTGCAAATAGTCAACAATCTAACCCAGTTAAAAACAGGTGATAGTATTCGTCTGGTTGGTGAGCAAAATAAACTGGAAGAACTAAAAATCCTTATCGGCCCAGAGTCTGAATTTAACCTAAAAGACATATCCGCCAATCTCTATAGCAAGCGCTTTGTTGTGACTAACAAAGAAGCAATAGGAAAAACAGTGGGAGAACTACGTACTTTTTACGGAGTAACAATTCCCAGAATACAACGACCAGAAGTGGAATTAACACCAACAAGTTCAATGCACATCCATTTTGGTGATGAACTTCATGTTGTTGGTAGCAAAGAATCATTAGCTCAAGTTGAAAAAGTGCTGGGTAACTCTTTAGAAATGCTTGGTCACCCGCAAATTGTACCTATCTTTATTGGTATCACTTTAGGGGTTGTTTTAGGCAGCTGGCCCTTCTTTATTCCTGGGATTCCATCGGCAATTAAGCTTGGTCTCGCAGGAGGACCCTTAATTGTGGCTATTATTTTAAGCAGAGTGGGTAACTGGGGTGCCATGACCTGGCATTTACCCAAAAGCTCCAATATTATTTTAAAAGATATAGGTATCGTGCTGTTTTTAGCTTGTGTCGGTCTACACTCTGGCGATCAGTTTGTGAATACGCTGGTTAATGGTGACGGCTTATTCTGGATGGCTTGTGCTGTGTTAATTACTTTATTACCACTACTGATTGTGGCTTTTGTTGCCAAAGGTATTTATAAAATGAATTTTTTATCGGTGTGTGGGCTATTGGCAGGCAGTATGACCGATCCACCCGCTTTGGCATTTGCCAACAGTTTTAGCAACTCTTCTGCGGTATCTATTGCTTATGCAACTGTTTATCCGCTGGTAATGATACTTAGGATCATATCTGCCCAGCTTATTATTTTGTTTTTTATAACATAAAAAATTTTCATTCCTTTTCACGTTATCTTCAAACTAAATTTTTTGTAGCCGTGATGTAACGAAGTGAAATCAAGGTTTTTGCCCGTCAATTCCTTGATTCCACTTTGCTCCATCAAGGCTACATTTATTGTAAATACCCATCAAACCAATACTAATAAACTATTTACCCTTATTGTCTTGGTTTGCCGAGAGCATCAGCCCCTATCATGCCGACCATTTGTTTTATATACTCAGGACTTTCCGCTCTTTCCAGCTCTTCTCTAGCCTTTGTTAAACGTTGCTTGATATTTAATCTTTCCACTTCATCTGCATAGTTAGCTAACTCAGAAAATTTTTGTAAACTATCCACATGTCTGTGCCAGAGTGCAATATCTCTGCTTTGTTTAACTTGCAAACGTTCTAAATACCAGTCTGAGGCGAGTAAGCTCTCTTTGCTAAAAAGGGCCCTAATTTCAGGATCATGTACATCCTTACCCTGATAATGTCCCGTTGCCATAATATGCAGTAAAGCCTGTAACGGAGGGCAGGCATCATCAATACTGCCATCATCCAGGTATTGTTGAGCAACTCGCTGCTGTGTTTCTACAATATTATGAATACCATCGACATAATCATTTAAATTTTGAGTTTCGGGTTTAAGAATGTCCTCTGTTAAAACAGTGCTTGGGTTATCAAATATTTTACCCATAAATTCATGCACAAACTGCTCAGTAATACGGTAACCTAGACGACTGGCCAATACTGTTTGACCCTCATGACCAAAGTCCTCCAATGCTTCCATATAGCCATGCTCGATCAAATAATCCGCATCTCGCTCATGGGCCTTTAGTCGCGTCCAGATTTCTGGAATTAACAAGCTGATATCATGATCAACCCGAACATGAGTACCAATAAATCCGGCAGAACTAGTAAAGCCAGAGTATCCAGTCAAAATAAAGGAAACCAGTGCATTATTTAAATCAGCTGTTGGTCTCAAAGCGTTAAATGGACCTTTGGTTAATGCGCCTTCACTACCAGCCCCAGTTGTTGAGGGTGATTTACCTGTTAATGAACTAATAAAGTCCATAAACAGTTCAGGTAATTGTTGGTAATGAATGGGATTGTAAACTGCTAGTGCACGAATTCCAGGTTCGGGTGGATTATTGCGCCGACCTGCAAGAACAGCATCAACAGGATGAACCACCTTTTCATTTAATGGAATTTTACGATGCAGACGCACACCCAAATCGGCTATATACTTACGGACAGGGTGAACTAAATCGGCACGTGTTTCCAGATAACGCGGGTTTTTTGAAGGCTTACCATCAACCAATCGTGGATGTGCAGATGAAACAACAAAACCAGAATCGTCCTGATAGCTATTGTGTAACAAGTCATACATTGGCTGAGTAAATTTAGACATGGTCAACACATCTTCAGCAATGTTTGATAATTTTTTACCTGTCAAAGGCTCATAATTAGCTATAAAATTATCTGAGCCCGACATATTAAATTCTGTCTGCTTATCATAGCCAGGAATAATGGCATCATCCGGACGTTGAAATAGACGATATTCACAATTACTAACCAATTTAACACTGCCAGAATGCGTGTTTTTAGCATAATTATCAC
>DAOVVZ010000329.1:0-3345 GCA_030636915.1 Methylomarinum sp.
CCAGCAAAGCATCTTCATTTCCCAGCATTTCATCAATATTAACTTCACTGTTAATAATAAATTTCAGCGCCCTATTTTCAGTCACATCACGCATATTTTCATTAATTTGATCTACGAAATGCTGTAGTGAAAAACTCTCCATCGTTAATCGGCCTTCTTTAGCAAAGATCAACATATCATTAACTTGTCGTTCCAAATAATGTAAACGCTCAATAATTTTGTTAGAGAATATAATGCGGCTGCTATCTTTGACCACAGATTTGTTCATCTGAGATGCATACAAAATAGCGGTTGATAAAGGCGTACGCACTTGATGCGCCATACTCGCAACCATCTCACCCATTGCCGATAAATGTTTTTGCTGAGAAACTCTGTCTTGCAATGAGCGTAATTCACTGACATCAGAAAGTAAAACAATCTGTCCTGATTCATTATTCAAGACATTCCGAGTCACACTGACTCTTTTGCCATTTCTTAATTGACGCTCATGAGGGTTATCAAACACAGGAATCAAACTACGTTTAACCACATCAGACCAATTCTGCTCTATTAATGGTTCAGCCAAATAGTTAATGGCTATGGCATTACAATCCACCACTCTATTTTCTGCATTTAATACCACAACAGCAGCAGGCAACGCAGCTAAGATCTGTTGTAATCGATCAGCCAACTTTTCTTTTTCAATTAGAGTATTAAGACGATCAGTACGTGCTGCTGCTAACTCTTGATTTAATGTAGCAACTTGTTTTTGAAGCTCCTGATAGGAATCAGACAAGTTTTTAGAGAGTTCATTAAACAGCTGAAAAGCATCGGTCAGCTTTTCTGTTTTTAAAGTCTGTGAGGTAACCTGAGTATTCATATCTAATCATTGCATTTGTATGTTACCTCAGTAACAGCAATAATCAGACCAGTTTTATTTTTACTTTTAAATCAAAGCAATACAAAAACAATGCCAATATTTTGACCTATCAAGATATTTCATACTTCTTTAATTTTTCCACTAACGTGGTACGTCGCATATTAAGTCGTTTTGCAGCGTGAGCAACTACGCCATTACATTCATTTAGCGCCTGTTGAATTAAGTTGATTTCCATATCACTCAGATATTCCTTTAAATCCAGCCCTTGTTCGGGCAGCTGAGAAAGTACCGGTAATTCTTCTACCACATTAGCTGATTCGCTTTGTTCAACGGGATTTACCTCGTCAGTCACATTGCCATCATCAACAGTTTCTATCACTAAGCCTTCGGGAATCTCGTATTGCTGAAATTTCGCAGGAAGATCACTTGCCTCGATAATGCCATTTGGATTGGTTATTGTCAGCCTTTCGATAAAATTTGATAACTCACGTACGTTACCTTGCCATGGGTGCTGCATCATTAAAGCCAGTGCCTCCTTGGTAAACTCAACCTTACCTTTTTTTGCCGCTTCCATACGGGCAACCAAATCATTAACCAGCAAAGGAATGTCTTCTACCCTTTCTTTTAAAGAAGGCAGCTCTATAGGGAATACATTAAGCCGATAAAATAAGTCTTCTCTAAATCGCTTTTCTTGAATTTCACTTTCAAGATTTCGATGTGTTGCCGCTACAATTCTGACATCACATTCAATCGTTTTATTACTTCCTACACGTTCGAAGGTACGCTCCTGAAGCACCCTTAACAATTTAACTTGCATAGGCATGGGCATATCACCAATTTCATCAAGAAATAGCGTACCACCTTCTGCCATTTCAAAACGCCCTTGCCTTGCTGTTAATGCGCCAGTAAAAGCCCCCTTTTCATGACCAAACAACTCACTTTCTAACAACTCACCCGGAATTGCCCCGCAATTAACCGGTACAAATGGCCTGTTTTTCCTGTCTGAAGCTCTATGTAAAGCCTGGGCAACCACTTCTTTACCAGTACCTGATTCCCCCAAAACAAGCACGGTTGCATTTGATCCTGCAACTTGATCTATCAACTCTCTAATCTGCTTAATACTTTGACTTATCCCTGCCAAACCTTTGTTTGAGGCGCTATTTTTCTGCGTAATGACGGGCTTTTTGGGGACAGGTAATTTTTTTATAGTTTCTATAAAAACAGGGTAGCTACTTGGCCATTCCTGACATTGCGTGACCATTTTTTGAATTGCAGAGGGTACTTGCGGTGTTGTGCCTTTTTCTATTAACAAGATAACAGGCAACTCAGCAATGTGACTCAAAACAGATTTAATCAGTGTCGCTTGTTTTTCACAGCCATTGCCAATAAAAACTGCACGTACATCATTAAGATCAGCTAATACCGAAATATAATCATCTGAGCTTGCGGAAGAAACCTGATATTCCAAAAATAACAACACACTTTCAAATTGCTGAATTCTTGTCCTATTATCATCAATTAATAATAATCGCGGCAAAGCCATCTGCTTACACTCTTTCCTAAACTAAAATTCATTGCATGCTAAGTTATACACCACGCAGCTATTTTAATCGCTTTTCTAACCATTTTTTTACCTATAACCGTGCTACTTAAACAGTAACATAATTTTCTACGCACCTGTTTCAGAGCGTTGCTCTTGGAAAAATAATCTTGATATAAAAATTGAAAACATAACCGCGCCGATTTTTTTAAAAACATTAGCGCCTTTACAAAGTAAATCATTGAACCATTTTATTGAAAAAACTTCAATTTATTTCAATCTCTTGTAACTACTTTCTAACGCAATTAGAAAACAAAATAAAATCAATACATATTAAAAACCACAATAAATACTTGACAAATATTTCTCAATAGAGAAACTAGTCACCTGTTAAATAAACTTGAGTTCCTTTCTTTGAACGACATCTCTCTTAGTATACTCTTCGGCATACTTGTAGCTCTTTTACTTCTTTCAGCTTTTTTTTCTGGCTCTGAAACAGCGTTAATGACTTTAAATCGTTATCGCTTGCAGCATCAGGTCAAACAAAAACATAAGGGAGCCACTAAAGCTCATCGATTATTACAACGACCTGATCGCTTAATGGGTTTAATCCTATTGGGTAACAACTTTGTAAATATTTGTGCGTCTTCTCTAGCAACTATCATTGCAATGCGTTTGATCAATGACGGCATTATTAACCTTAGTCAAGAAGAAATCCTGCTTGCTTCAACAATGACATTGACGCTGGTTGTGCTGATTTTTTCAGAAGTCACACCAAAAACGTTAGCAGCAATCAAACCCGAAATCCTTGCCTACCCTGCTGCCTGGGTTTATACACCCCTATTAAAATTGCTCTATCCTTTTGTCTGGTTAGTTAATTTAATATCCAACTTTCTATTAAGAATAATTGGTATTAATGCATCAAAAAACAATAAAGACCAGCTTA
>DAOVVZ010000282.1:0-3697 GCA_030636915.1 Methylomarinum sp.
CACCTGTTCCCAATCATTTTCATTCAGCAGGTGTGCTAATAGGTCATTTTTCTGATTATGATTAACTGTAATAACGCGTTGCTCAATCTCCAGTTCATCAACAAACTCATCCATATTAATAATTTCAGGCTCATTCATCACCTCACGAACCAGTCGACTAATACTTTCTGGAAAAGTCGCTGTAAACATCAGGTTCTGACGCTTATTAGGTAACAGTTTGCTGATTCGCTCAATCTCCTCCTGAAAATCACCTTTCATCAAGCGATCTACTTCATCAATCACCAATGCTTTTATTTGATTAAACTTGATCGCATTTTGATCGATTAAATCAAGCAAACGACCTGGGGTAGCCACCAACACATCTGCACCGCCACGTAATGCCATCATTTGAGGGTTTATTTTTACCCCCCCATAAACACTCTGACATTCAATAGCTGGGTTAATATTTTCAGAAAGTTGTGTAAATACCTCAGCAACCTGTATGGCTAACTCCCGCGTTGGTACAAGAACTAACACTTGCACACAATTACTAGCGACTCTTTCAGTTGCATTAAATCGTTTGCTACGCCCTATCTGAGTATAAATATTCTCATTACTCATCAAGTCTAATAAAGGCAAAGCAAATGCCGCCGTTTTTCCAGACCCGGTATCAGCACGCGCCAGCACGTCTTTTCCTTCTAACACTGCAGGTATGGTTTTAAGCTGTATATCCGTTGGCTTTTCAAAACCCATGTGTTTGATAGCGGACATAATCTCATCAGAAAAGGAAAAGGATTCAAAATCAGCTTGGGGGCAATGTTTTTTCATAAAGTAACAAATGGAATGATCAACAGTTCATTTTACCCGAAAACCTTTTATAAGGCTGATAACTTAACGACATTGCTCCTCCCCCTTTGAAGCAGTACAAAGTTCGTATAGAATAAAACCAGATTTATTTCAGGCAGCCTTCTGAAAAAGGGTAAACTTGATACCTAGGAACTTTCACAAAATAACTTGAACAATTGACTTGTCTTTTTATCCGTCTTCTACGTTGTAACAATAGTTACATAGCCCACTATGCGCCTATTGTTACACCTTGAATACGAATAAATCCTGCGTCAGCTGACCAACTTATTTCATTCTCGTTCCTTATTCACCTTCGATGAATGATTGTTGCTTGTTTTCTTTTGATTTTGCCAGAGCAATCTCTGCGAGGTTCAAAGCAACATCTCTAAAACACAAAAATTAAATCTAAATGCAGCTTATCGCACTGTTATTGATCGGCTTTTCTCTTTTTACTGCTATCTTACTGATTACAGGTAATCTGCTTCAGCAATTTGAAGCGCAGCAGTTTTCATCAAAACTAGCAGGATTTATTCTTGTGGTTTGCCTGGCAGTTATTCAATGGCTTAATTTACAGTTCATTCTTGACTCATCAGTCTTGATTTTTTCACCTTTATATATTGCATTACTATTCTGTATCGCCCCCAGTTTTTATTTTTACAGTCGCCGATTATTGACTGCAGAGATTGAGTTTAGTCGCTGGCAAATAATGCATGCATTACCTTTGTCTCTTTGTTTATTTTTTCCAATAAAATGGATGTTGCCGCTGGCTTTTTTAATTGGCAGCGGATATTTATTGTGGTTAGCCCGTGCGGTTTATTTATTACGTAAGCAACGGCATCGGTTTAAACTGGAGCTTTTAGCATTGGCAGTATTTTTTTTGATTGCTATCAGCGTGATTATGCTCGGTTTTATTTGGCCGTTGGTCAGCGGTTCAACCTTTCTTATTGGCTACAGCATCCTGATTGGTCTGGCCTTTTTTGCTGCGGTATTAACATTATTAAGTTTTCCATCAATCACAGTCGATGTTGCCGAAGCCGCACAAGCGACTTATGCAGAATCAACACTCAATAATGTTGATCGCAAAAAAGCGGTTACACATTTGATACAGCTAATGGAACAGGAAAAGCTTTATATTCTCGAGAGTCTTAGCTTAACCATGCTGGCAGAACAACTGCAATTAAACTCTCATCAATTATCCGAACTGATTAACACCGAATTTCAGCTGGGATTTTCAAAGTATATCCGTCAGTACCGAGTCGAAGCTGCTAAAAAGTTATTAATATCTGAGCCGGAATCTTCAGTTTTGTCCATAGGTTTGTCGGTAGGATTCAACACCCAATCAAATTTTTACACTGCCTTCCGTGATATTATTGGTATGGCACCAGGCCAATATCGCAAGCAGTTTCTAAAGCAGTAAATGGTTTGTTATTTTCTCTTTATCCTTTCCTATAGTTACATTTTTATCTTTTTGTAACAAATTAAATTATTGATTATAAAGCAAATAATTAATATCTATTCCTGTTCTATAAAACAGGAAGGCTAATAATTTCTGTCTTGCTAATGTTTACCTCACTATAACAAACAAGAGGAGAACAGCATGACAATCGGATTATATCTATTAGTCTTTCAAGCTATTCTGGGTGGTTTCGATGTGTTATGGAACCATGAATATCAGGAAAAACTACCACAACAACCTTCTGCAGCGCTGGAACAGAAAATACATGGTGTAAGGGAGTTATTTTACGCTTTTGTTTTTTTTGGACTGGCTAGTTTTGAATGGCATGGTTACTGGGCAATTTTGTTAAGTGTGCTACTTGTCATCGAGATGATATTGACAGCATGGGATTTCATTATTGAAGACCAGACCCAAAGACTATCTGCTGTAGAAAGAACAACTCACTTAATTTTAAGTATGAATGGTGGTGCATTTATCGCTTTACTGGTTCCGTTACTTTGGAACTGGGCTTACGAATCACCCAGATTACTCGCTGTTGATTATGGCCCTCTATTCCATCTTTTAATTTTCTTCAGCTTTGCTGTATGGGTTTGGAGAATCAGAGATTTAATTGCTGGTATGCGCCTTTCCGCCCATCCATTATTTTCCAGGAATTAATCATGAATATTTTACTAACAGGTGCCAGCGGTTTTATCGGGCACCATATTTTACTAGCACTGGAACAGCATAGTCATAAGCTGATTGCCTGTTGCCGCAGTCCTGAAAAACTAGCTTTCAAGTCTGAGAATACTCGTATTCCACAATTGAATTATGCTGATATGACTAATGAAACAGATTGGTTGCCTCATTTACAAAATATCGATGCTGTGATCAATTGTGTAGGTATTATTGTCGAATCAAAAAGACAAACTTTTCAAACACTCCATGCCCAGGTACCGATCGCCTTGTTCAGGGCGGCAGAACAAGCGAGGGTTAAAAAAATCATTCAGATATCTGCACTTGGAGCAGATGAGTCAGCACAATCTGCTTACCATATTAGTAAAAAAGCCGCTGATGACGTGCTCAGGAATCTGACAGTGGATTGGTTCGTGTTACAACCTTCCATTGTCTACGGCGACGGTGCGCAAAGCATGGCTTTGTTTCACGCTTTGGCGGCATTGCCAGTCCATGCACTAATTGATGGAGGCAAGCAGTTGATGCAACCAATACACGTAAGTGATGTAGTGGCAACTCTTATTCAGTGTCTGAAACCGGATTCACCGATTCGGCTAACCTTGCCACTGGTTGGTCCGGAAGCAATAAGTTTTAAACGCTTGTTAGAACAACTCAGACAACGGTTGGGGAAAAAACCGGCACCTGCATTTTCATTGCCAGGAGGATTGGCTCAACGTTCGGTATTTATCGGCAAATGGTTGG
>DAOVVZ010000338.1:0-3285 GCA_030636915.1 Methylomarinum sp.
AAGAACAGCTTAAACTTCCTCTCCTCAACCAAGGCAACATTCAATTAATAAGCAGCAATTCTCTTAACAACGATGTTGCATAACCCCCCGAAGGCAGAGAAAAACGAAGTAACAACTCAGATTCATCAATCTCCCAATGTAAATTCTTCACCATTACTCTTAAAGCACGTCTATCAGCTGTTAAATCCAGCTTAACCAAACCATCAGCTAATTCAGGCGCATCATTAATAATACTTTGTTCAATCAGCTGTGCTTGTCCTGAAACCTCACTCTCGCCTTTTCCGTACATCATCCCTGTTGGGTGAATATCCGCAGCATTAACCCGCTCAACAACAGAGTCATCTAGCGTATCTACTTTAAAGTAACTGTTTGACTGATCAAAAATACAGACATCACCTTCAATCGCCTGATTCCAGTTACCTGCTAAAATTCTTGATGACAGTAACTGATTAAATAAATAAGACCTTGCCGCAGACAAATAAATACTGCGTTGTTCTCGCTTCACTTTTGCCCCTACAAATAAGCTAAGCGCTCTATTAACATTTTGCCCCTGATTCCCAAATCGTTGAACACCAAAATAATTAGGAAACCCATGATTTTTGATTTGTTGCAGCTGTTGCTCAAGTTGTATTTTATCGCCCTGCCAGTCACGAATACGTATTTGAAATTGATTACCAGATAATACACCACGCTTAAGTTTTCTGGCATGTCGTGTAGCCTGTAAAACCTTAATCGTTTCTGTCTCCAACTGCTTCCAGTCTGGGTCTTCTTTACCTGGCAACCAAACACTAAACCATTGTGTGGTTCTGGCATGTCGGTCTTTAATCCCCGCATAACTGACATCTCTTTGCCTTACCCCGGCAAACCGTGCCAGTAAACGTGCGACATAATCGGTATTTTCCCCACACTTTTCTATCTGCAAAAAAGCATGTTCTCCAGCACCTTCTGGCTCAAAAGATAATTGTTCTTCAACAATAAAATCATCTGGAAAGGTTTTTATTTTACCTTGACTGGCTGGGCCTCCATAGGCGTATTCCCATACCGGAACTTCAATTGCAGATTGTTTGTTTTCTGTCATTCAAATAAGCGTTATCAATAATAATTAAAGCAATAAACTACCATTATACTTCGCGCGGTTACAGCTGAGGAATTTATAGCAAGATTACCCAGAGTATGTCCCGTAGGAATCCCTCAAGCATGTAATTCAACGAGGTAACAACCGACAGGTGGCTTTACTAGCAAACAAGATTTTGTCGTTTATGTCGCCTGGCTGAAAGATTACTCAAAAAACATAAGGTAGATATTCATGCGTGGGTATTGATGACTGATTTAAGTTTACTCTGCCCCCAATTACTTAAAGATTACTTATTTAACGAAAATATACTGATACAAAAACACCAGGCATAAAAAAGACCGTAACAATAATTTGCTACAGCCCTTTATTTACTCTCACTGACAGACCTAAATTACCGCTCCATCTATTGAGTATGCCTTCATTTAAACTTGAATTAACACTTTTGAGGATAACTGCCTAATCAAACACAACATCCTCAGATGTTCTGCTCCACTATATAAGACTTTTTATCTTAGAAAAACGGTTGCTCGCATCTTCTAAATGTTTTTTAGAGGCCTCTAAGTTACCTTTTTTAGCCGCTCTCCGTGCTTTTTTTAAAGCACCGCTAGCTCGTTGACGTTTAGCGACAATATTATCATTAAGTTGCAGCTCACCTACCAAACCAGCGGCTTCTTTAATTATAAACATCACCTCATCACTAGATGCTCCACTATCAATAGCTTTCGATGCTTCTGAAATTTTTGCAGAAACTTTATCAACATCCTGATTAGCGCCTGCAAAAGCGACAGAAGAAATACCCAGAGTAGACAGAATCATGAACAGACTTAACGCGATCGTTTTTATAAGTTTCATTATTATAACCTCTTGATGTGTTTGTTATTATTATTTATTAATACATAGCAAATCGTTACATATCGACTGTGATTCTACCACATAATTTATATGACTTATTATTTAAGAGAATCAGGCTATAGTTCGATTAAAAAATACTCCATTTTTTGTCACTGGAAGTGAGGAAAATAAACATGCTATTTTTAGCAAATGATAACTGGGGGCAGAGTAAACTTAAATTTCTGTTATATTCCATTTATTTACTTTAGGTGAAACAAATGGCGAGATTACCCAGAGTATGCCCCGTAGGAATCCCTTCAGCATGTGATTCAACAAGGTACAGAGTGCTTTGCTAGCAAACAAGATTTTGTCGCTTATGCCGCCTGACAGAAAGATCACTAAAAAAACATAAGGAAGATATTCATGCGTGGGTATTGATGACTGGTTTAAGTTTACTCTGCCCCCTAGTTACTTAATATTAGCCCTAGGTAATAACACTAAGATCAATAAGCCCAAAGCTAATACAAAAACAATCACCTTATCTCCAAAACTGGCATAAGGTGTCATACCTCCCATAGGTTTAATCTGACCTTTTAAAACCGTTTTCTTAAACATAGGTGCTTGCTTAGCAATTGAACCATCCGGTGCAACAATTGCTGTAATTCCTGTATTTGTCGTTCTCACTAAATAGCGCCCCGTTTCTAAAGCACGCATTTGAGCGATTTGCATATGCTGATACAGTTCAATTGAATCACCAAACCAGGCATCATTAGTGACATTAACTAAAAAAGCGGCTTTAGGCATTGCACGGGTAGCCTCTTCCCCAAACGCGTCTTCATAACAAATTGAGGTTGCAAATGGATAACCTCCCGCCCTTAAAAGAGGCTGATGGTCACCACCCGAGGTAAAATTACCCAGATGAATACCCAATGAATTTAATATAAACCCAGATAAGGGTTGCAATGGTAAGTATTCTCCAAAAGGTAACAAATGATTTTTGTTATATCGTCCTTCATTTGCGCCTAAAGTTAACACAGTATTAAAGAATTCATTTTTCTTGCCTGTTGCAAGCAAACCAACGATTAAATCGGTATTATTTGCTTTTGCTTGTTGCGAAAGCGGGTCTAAATAAACGCTCTTTACTTGTGACAAATACACAGGAATAGCCGTTTCTGGCCAAACAATAATATCGGCATCCCAATTCTGAGCCGTTATATTTCTATAGCCAATTAATGTATTGATTCTATTTTCTGGCAACCATTTCTGATCCTGCGTAATATTACGCTGAAAAAGCGCAACTTTAATCTCTTTGCCTATCTCGTGTGTCCAGTTAATAGTCTGTAAATAACAAAGTGAACCACATATCAAGGCAATAAAAC
>DAOVVZ010000335.1:0-3291 GCA_030636915.1 Methylomarinum sp.
ACAGTTTTTTGTGCTGCTAGTCAATGTATTTCCGAAAACAAACAGATCCCCAGTGTCTTTAGCTCAAGCCATGGAGAGTTAGCTAAATCATTTGCAATGATGGAAATGATTGAAGCAGGAGAGGATATATCTCCCACAGCATTTAGTTTATCTGTACACAATGCTATTGCGGGTTTATTTTCTATGGTTTATAAAAATAAACAGCCGACCACTGTCGTTGCACCAGGAGAGGACGGCATAGCCGCCGCTTTTATTGAAGCCATAGGCTTGCTACAGGAAGGAGAAGAGGAGGTGTTAATTGTGTTTTATGATGAACCTTTGCTTGCTTTTTATCCCTCAGCACCTTTTAAATTATCAACTGATAGCAGTTGTGCTGTTGCTTTAACTGTTTCAAAAAACGGTGTTGGTATGTCTATGCGGTTTAGCTCTCAGCAAGCGATAGCGGATGATGGTGAGCAGCCTCTGCAAGTCCCTTTATTAATCGAGTTTTTAGCACAATCTCAGAAAAGTTTAACGATACACACACCCAGACATAGTTGGCTCTGGGAAAAACGATGAGTAAATTAATTAACATGGCTATTAACAAACCACGGGTCACTATAAAATTCAGCTCTAAAGTTAATGCTCTTAAGCCCTCCCTTGCTGGGGAGGGTTTGGGTGAGGAGATTCCAAATAAACAGCTCTTTTACCTTATATTTCAAAAGCTAAAGGAGTGTTTATTTCTCCCTCACCCAACCCTCTCCCTCTGGAGAGGGCTTTCAAAAGAAAGTACCTTGTTGACTTTACCTGCAATAAGTTAATAGCCATGTTAATTAATTATTATTGGCGATTATTTGCTACTGCCTTGAGCTTTTTTTGTTTTGGCTTGGGTGGTTTTTTATTGTGGGTTATTGTTTTTCCAATAGTCAGTGTTTTATCTAAAGATAAGCAACAGAAAAGGCAACGTGCACAATATTGTGTACATTACAGTTTTTACTTTTTTATAGGTTTAATGCATAAACTGGGCATTATGACTTATGAAATAAAGGGATTAGAAAAGCTAAATAGACCAGGGCAATTGATCATTGCTAATCACCCGACCTTGATAGACATTGTATTTCTAATTAGCAGAATACCCGCTGCAAGCTGTATTGTTAAAGAGCAGCTGTGGCATAATCCGTTTACAAAAGGGCCGGTTATTAATGCGGGCTACATTAGTAATGGTAATTCTGAAAAAATGATTAGCCAATGTGTTGCCTGTTTAAAATCAGGCGGTAGCTTGATTATTTTTCCTGAAGGGACGCGCACAGTCGCAGGCAGTGACTATAAGTTTCAGCGTGGTGCAGCACGCATTGCATTGCAGGCAGGTGCGATTGTAACTCCCGTTACTTTAAGTTGTTATCCCAGTACCTTAACCAAAACTGAAAAATGGTATCAAATTCCTCATCGTCGTTTTCATTTGGCAATGCAGGTCGGGGATGATATGGTGCTGGACGATTTTATAGCGATGGAACCTAAAACCATTGCAGTACGCAAGTTTAATCGCTATTTACAGGATTATTTTAGAATGGAACGTGAACAATATGAGCAGTATGGAAAATGAATTAAAACAGTTAATCATTGATTCTCTGGATTTAGAAGATTTAAGTGTTGAAGAAATAGATAGTCAGGAAGCTTTATTTAATGAAGGGTTGGGGCTGGATTCAATTGATGCACTGGAATTAGGCTTGGCAATCAGGAAAAAATATAATGTTCGGATTGATGCAGAAAAAGACGATGTAGTGAACATATTCGCTTCGGTAGCCGCATTAGCTAAATTTATTGAATCTGAACAGGGTTAAAACACTATGAAACATCGCGATGATATTTTGCAGATGATTAAGCAAATTATGCTGGAAATGTTTGAGATTGAAGAAGAGCTGGTGGTTTTGGATGCCCGCTTGAGTGAAGACCTGGATTTTGACAGCATTGATGCCGTCGATATGATGGTTAAGTTAAAGGAAATGACAGGTAAAGCGGTAAAACCAGAAGACTTTAAAAATGCCCGCACTATTGGTGATGTGGTTGAGGCGGTTTATAAACTGATTAATGACTAATACCAATCCTAATAGATTTATACTTAAAAGAAATCGTCATTCCTGCATGCTCTTAGCAGGAATCTATAGTTTACGCATGGATTCCCGATTAAAGATTTCGGGAATGACGATTATTACAATGATTATTTATTGGAATTGGAATAATATGCTAAACCTGATGGGCACGCTATCGTTTTGCCCATCCTACAAGTTGTCGAAGTTATTTCATGCCTGCGCCTAAGTCAGCTCAATTAAATTGGCTGGTAGCTGTAATAAGTTTGTTAAGCATTCTCTACCCGATAGCCGTTTATTTTGGAATCCAATATTTTGAACCTTGGATGATTGCCGCTATGCTATCGGTCGTCTTAATGATTAGAATCATTATTGCACCATCAGATAAACAATGGAGTCGCTGGCTGTTATTAGCAGGTATTGCTTACTGTATTTTAGCGGTTTGGAATAATAACCAGCTAACCTTGCGTTTTTATCCGGTATTAATTAGCTTTGGTTTATTTATTGTTTTTTTCAGTAGTTTGTTTTCTTCACAACCGATTATTGAACGCATAGCCAGACTACAACACCCCAATTTACCTGAACAAGGCATACGCTATACGCGTAATGTCACTATTATCTGGTCGGTTTTTTTTGTGATTAATGGCTCTATCTCAGCAATTACTGCCATATGGAGCAGTTTTGCCTGGTGGAGTTTGTATAATGGTTTTATCTCCTATGTGTTGATCGGCTTGTTAATGGGAATGGAGTATTTAGTCAGGGTAAGGACGCAAGCACATGTGCGCTAACATTAACTCGCTGTCTCAATTGGCATTAGCTTCAAAGACAGAACATACTATTGCGGTATACCAAGGGCAATTAATCAATAACACCCGATTTATTGCCGATGTGCAGGCATTAGCCAATACCCTATATCATCATAAAGCTAAGCAGTTTGCCTTATATTACGATGAAGCCTATGTCTTTGCTGTCAGTCTTTTTGCTTTGTTACATAGTAATAAAGAGGTTTGGATTGCAGCGAATAATAAAACTATAACAGCTGATAAACTACTTGACCAAGGTTGTGAGTTATTAGGTGATTGGGAAGGTAAAGAGTTAATCATTGAGCCGCAGCAATTAGATCAAATCACTTTGCAACCGCTGGATATGAATAAACAATCACTGCTGATTTTTACTTCAGGTTCCAGTGGGCAAGCTAAAGCGATTACTAAATCATTACAACAAT
>DAOVVZ010000154.1:0-4871 GCA_030636915.1 Methylomarinum sp.
AATGAAATTGAACCACTAGCAGTATTAATAATAATTGTGTTTTTTGCTGGCTTAGCCACAATAAAAACTAAGTAACCTGGGCACCATAACAGGCAATCAACGCACTATCTGCCTTGTTATGGTCCTTTTTAAACTTGAATTGCTCTTGCCCAAATATATCAGCAGCCAGATCAACGCTTGCAGTCTTTTCTGTACCTATCAAATTAAAATGCTTTTTCCATGCTTGGGGACTAACTAAGCAAACCTCATAATTTAAAGCAACAGAAGCCGCAACAGTAGCGCCGTAAACTTCGCCAAAGGTAAAGGCTGCGCTTGCCCCGTCCCTAGGCAGAGCGTGCACCTTTTCTATATATATTTCTTTAACACCATGCTTCTTGAATGAATGCAGCAACTCTACAAGGTCCGTGTAATTAATCTTGCGCCTCCGTTTAAGTCTGCCGTTGCGCGTTTTGCCTGCTAATGTTGACCAGTAATAAGGAAACTCATGACAAGTAACAGTTTGACTTATGCTGTCATATAATGAAATATAACCGCTCATTCCAGTATCTACGCCAATTATTTTCACTTAATTAATCCTTTATGTTTTTTCTCTTTATATGCCTTATCATAGGCTCTAACGATGTTTTTATAGTGCGCCGGTATTGTTTTAATATAACTTTTGCGCTCTTGCTTGTCTGTTATCTGCATTAGTTCTGCAAAATAATGCCTGGGCCTTTTTTCAATCATAAGCCTGGCCTCTCTCATAATATGCGCAATCGTTAGGTATATATTTAAGATTGGCAACACCTACCCTACCAACCTCAGCAAACCTTATTTTCTGTATGCAAATATCAACATCACTGCTATTGTCTGGATTAGATAAGCTAGCCTGCTTGAAGTATCTATGCACAGTTATGCAGTTATCACTTTTGTTTCGCCAATGAGCTGAGCCGCTTATCATATATGGATTAACAATGGGATATTCGCCGGTTTTAGGGTCCTTTTGCACCTTTTGCGGATGCGCGACAATAAACACATGGACATTATTAAGCCGGGCAAACTGTCTTATTTTTGTTAGGGCCTGGCTTATGTATTCCGTTTCACTTAGATTGTTTGGTCTGCAATGGTCAATTTCATTCCAGGGGTCAATCACCAGGGCTTGTATGCCGTAGCGATAAACAAGAGTTTTAGCTTTATTCAGTATGCTTTCAAGCGACCAATCATCCGTTATGTCAGGCAATATCCAGTAGAAATGCTCATGCACCCAATCCATTGTTGCCTCAACATACTCATTAGAAAGCTTAGCGAATGGCTTCTTATTATATTTTTCTACCAGGCTTGCAGCATGACGTTCTAATGGCTGATTCTCAGGACTGAATAGGCCCATTTTCCAGCCGTTATCCCTGGCGACATTGACGAGCATACAGTCTAAAAAGTTACTCTTGCCGTGATTAGGTATGCCGGTTACGGTAGTTATTTCGCCAAGCCTTATGCTGTATAGATAAGAAACAGCTTGCCAACCAGTAGGCACACCACCTTTTAGGCCCTCTTTATGTAGCTGCATTACATTACTATATAGGCTCTTGCCCTCATGAATACCAGACACCGGGAACGGCTTAGCGTTATTGACAAGCTCTTGCAATTGCTCAGCATCATATTCCCTCAAAAAATCATTAGCGTCTTTAATATCAACAGGCAAACAAACACGACTGCAATTTTCTATGCCTAATCGCCTTGCTAATTCAGATTCAAGCTTTTTACCAGCCTCATCATTATCAACAAATAATATATGTTTTTTGCCTTTTAGCACTTCCTCTGCGCTTTCCAGGTAATCAAACTTAGAGCTATAGTTTTTTGCTTCTGGACTAGGTGCGCCCGTTGGTGGACTTACTACATTTTTAAAACCAGCCTCTTCAAGTGCAAGCTTATCGTTTTCACCTTCAACCCAAATAACACTTTTTGCTGATGCAATATCATCTAAGCCGTAAAGTATCCGCTCTGCTTTTGTTTCAAGTCTGAAATTCTTATCTAAGTCACGCCATTTAATATTTATCAGCTCATCATTGCGATAATACGGGTATGCTATAGCGTTAACGTGCTTTTCAACTTGTGGCATATAAATCTTGCCAACAGTTATTTTATTGCGCACTAATGTTTTTTGACTTATGCCGCGATCAAGAAAGAACTTGAGCACCTTTTCTGGTAAGTCTGCCTTGTCAGTTACTAGCCTTGGTTTTATGTAATCAGGTTTTGCATACGCCGGATCAACGTACCTCTGCCCCTTTTGCAAACTGCCGGTCCAGCCGCAGTGATGACAAACCCAATATTCTTTAATTGTGTTCACACTCAAGCATTTTGCTTGCTTCTTTTTACGCTGGCCGGAGCATTGCGGGCATGATATATAAACCCACTCTTCACCGTTTTGCATAAATCTTATGTTGTAATCGTCAAATGTTTTCATTAAAGCCAATCCATTCTTTGCTCTTTGTGGCTATCTTCCGTTAACTCATCTTCCCAACGGCGACCATTTATGTATGTTGAAGCCATAGGTATAAAACGCTTTTCACGCAGGTTGTAATCAACCAATGTGCGCTTGCGTATATCGGTAATAATGGCAGTGGCTAGGTCCTGGCTAGGCTTAAGCTTATTCCAGGCACGTTCAGCAGCAGCTTTGCCCTCTTTGCGTGGGTACTCTTCCCAGAACACTTCCCAGCTTCGAGCGGTGACAACTGTCTGCGCTTTTGCACCACCATTTTTGCGACCAATTAAACCTATGATGTTGTATTTATTCCGCTTGCGACCTTGCTTGCAGCGTATAACCTCAATGATCTTGCGCTCTTCAAGGGATTTAACCCAACGCAATATTGCTTGTTGACTCATGCCGCTATCTTTCGCTAAACGACTCACAGTAGGTACACAAACGCCAGTACCGGCTGCATGATGGTTAGCTAACATGATTAAAACGAGCTTTTCTTGAGGCAGTAGCCCTTTGCAATTAAGCGCGAACTTTATTGCATCGTGACTCATTTATAATGCCTTTCTATGTGCTCGAATTTTGGTGCGATAAGCCAGGTAATCAGGCTCTAGGAATCGCTCTTCTTTAGGTAGGTTCTTATTGAATGATGAGCGGAATATCTTTGATGTTAACTCAAGACTCGCTAGTTTATTGTCATTAGTAAGGTTGTTTAAGTAGTTAAATGAGCAGCCTGCTTGCTCTGCCAACTTTTGTCGCTCTTGCTTGGTTAAGCTACGAATAAATTCATTAAGTGTCATACTTGCCCCTATAAATGTTAATTAAATGTTTATAGAGATTAGCTTTAGATAAATTAAATAGCAATGAATGTTTAGAATTTGTTGAAAAAAAGTTAAGTATTGATTAATATTACTACCGTTACCAGAAACAAGTCATACACAAAGTAAAACCAAGAGGCATACAATATGGGACGCATTAGCACACCTATTGAGTTAGGCAAAATTCGCCGTGACAACTTAAACAGTCTATTAAAAAACTACGGTAGCAAGCGCAAGTTTGCACAAATAACCGGCATTTCACCCACACAACTATCACAATTTACCTCACCCGAATCAACGAGGCTTATTGGTGATGCGCTGGCGCGTAAAATTGAAGACAAGGCACATATTGCACACGGCTCATTAGACATAAAGCCCGAAGACATGGAGGGTTTTAATAATCAGGCTGAGTTATGTGCTAAGGCTATGAATGTTATGGTTGAATACTGTATAAAACACGAGCTTGCACTTGAAAGAATGGCTAAGCCTGCGCGTGAAGCAGCCATTAAAATGATAATTATTGAAACACTAACTAGGCAGCACATCGACCAAGGGGAAATTGAAAGCTCTTTGGGTTTCGCCTGAACCCTTATCACAATCAGGGTATTGTCCTAATACCCTGCACTTCCTTTTAAACTTACAACTTTTACATACCGCAAACTGACGCTCTAATATGCGCACAGCATGGGCGCAATTATTCTTATTGCCCTGCATTTATCATACCCTGTTTTTTTGATTTACCTTTCCGTGGCAACTGTTCCTAAAGAACGTGAAGCTCTTAAAAATAGCGCATCTATAATTTTTTGCTAACAAAAATTAAACCCAACTGACGGACGGTATAAACAAATAATTAACATTTATTCCTTGACGTGTATTAACATTTAATTTACTTTTATTTTCGCTTAGGCAGAAAAACAAAATAAAACGAGTAATACACAGGGTAAAACAATGCAAGGGATAAGCGCATTGCTTAAACATTCAGATTTAAGCACACATCAAATCACAAACATTTTTGTGATTCATCAAGCTCAAGATAGAGCATTAAAAAACTTCAAAAAAAACAATGTCTGCAATCCATACGGCAAGGATACGCTGGCTTATGCCGCATACCATGCAATGGCTCTTGCACTGATACAAAAGGAATTAAACCTATGAAAGCAAGTATTGGCGGCGGCGGCGGTTTCACGCTATTAGAAGACGATGTTTACCCAGCACGTATCTATTCAATTGTTGATATCGGTCAACAGCAAACGCCCTACGGCGAGAAGCGACAAATTATCATCACTTGGGAAATACCTGGCGAGATGGTTGACGGCTTACCGTATGCAATCAGCAAATATTACACCCTATCATTGAATGACAAAGCAACACTGCTCAAAGACATTGAGGCAATGGGTAAGCCGCTACCAATGGATAAGCGTGCAACATTCGATTTCACGAAACTTATTGGTAAAACATGCCAGCTTAATATTCAAAAATACGAGAAAAAAGACGGCAATGAGCGCAACAAAATCATTGGTATTAGCAAATTGATGAAGGGCATCGAAGTAGGTCCACAAGTCAATGAAAGCATATTCTTTGATTTAGATGAGCCAAGTGAT
>DAOVVZ010000144.1:0-5024 GCA_030636915.1 Methylomarinum sp.
ACCGCTTGATGACCGATATTAACATGATCAGCAATTCCTGAGCTCCCTGCCAGCACAGCGCCATCACCGATGGTACAAGATCCCGAAATGCCCGATTGGCCGCAGATAATGACATTTCTGCCGACTTGGTTGTTATGTCCCAGTTGCACTAGGTTATCAATTTTACTGCCAGCGCCTATGGTAGTAGAGCCTAATGCACCTCTATCAATACAGGTGTTAGCACCAATTTCAACATTGTCTGCAATAACTACATTACCGACATGCGGGACTTTAACATGTTCATTATTACGGTATTTATAGCCGAAACCATCGGCAGCAATGATTGCGCCCGAATGAATGATGACGTTGTTGCCAATTTGGGTGTTGTCGTAGATAACTACATTAGGATAAATACGGCAGTTTTTTCCGATAGAGACATTACGACCAATATTTACACTGGCAAATATTTCAGTTTCATCGCCGATAGTAGAATCGGTATCTATGGTAGAAAAAGCGCCAACATTGATGTTGGTACCCAGCGATACACTATCAGCAATAGCCGCTTGTTTTGATACTGAGCGAGTGATTTTTGGAGTAGGGTGTAATGCACTTACTGCTTTAAGAAAGCTGATTTCAGGGTCTGCACAGCTTAAAAAAGTCAGGTTTTCTGGTGCGTCTTCAGTAGAAAACTGGCTGGAAATAAAACAGGCAGATGCTTTAGAATCTTTTAAGTATTTTGTGTACTTGCTGCTACTTAATACAGTGATCTGGTTTTCTGCGGCAGTCATAATATCGGCAGCAGCAGTAATCTCTATGGAAGGGTTGCCTTGTATCTCTGCATCACAAAGTTGAGCGAGTTCCTGAAGTGTAAGAGTCATGTTATTTCCAGATTCCAATAATGTTAGTGAAGTCATCAGTCCATGGCTTCATGTCAAAATACAATGGTAGTTTTTGCCAATTACCTAAACGACTTTGACGCAGTGGTGTTAATGTTTCTGCGTTTTTCGCCATAACTACCCAGTCCGTTGCAATAACGAGTGGTATGTCTTTTTGTGGTTTAAATTCTTGAATCAATGCGGAAAGTTTTAAATGACTCACATGATCAGACATTACCTTTTTTAATGCTAGATGGCGATTAGTAATATGAAATGCCAGTATGCCATTAGGTTTAAGTTTTGTGAAATAGAGTTCGATAGCTTCGCGGGTTAATAGATGGGTAGGGACAGAATCAGAACTGAAGGCATCCATGATGAGCAAGTCAAATTTTTGGTCTTGTTCATTGGCTAAGGATAGACGCGCATCACCGATGATAAAGCTTGCATTTTTACCGCAACGACTCAAATAAGTAAAATAGTCTGGATTTTTAGCGATATCAATAACCAGCGGATCAATTTCGTATAAAGTCCAATGTTGTTGTGGTTTTGTATAACAAGCCAAAGCGCCAGCACCTAAGCCAACGGCACCAATTTCCCAGTTTTGGTTTTGATTGTCGTAGACGTTAAAAACCTGCCCCATTGGGCCTGGTCGGCTGTAATAAGTAAGGGGGGTGGTTTGTAAATGGGTCGCAAGTCGTTGTGCACCGTGTTTAGTCGTGCCATGAAACAATTCATGATACTTTTCGGGATGATTGTTTTCATCAAGCAAGATACTTTCTCTGACTGAGAATACCCCAAAAAAACTACGCTCTTGATATAAGGTGGTTGAGATCAGGTTTTGTATGCCTAGGGTAAAAAACAAAATAAGCCCTGTTAATAATGCCAGGCTGATAGGGCGTGACCGGAAGGCATAGCTTAACCCAGCTAATAAAATAAGCGCATTAGTCGCACTGTAAATAAGCGATTGAGATAAATTATCGCTGAATAGATAAACACTTAAACCTGTACATAGTAGTACTAGTGGAAATGCCGCTTGTAAACTTACCTTTTGTGATTTGATCCCTGGACGTAATAATAAGGCCGCTATGATCATGATAGGGTATTCATAAACGGAATTAAAAATAAAGGGAGCAACAAAGGTATTAAACATGCCACCTAACATGCCTGCAAAAGACATGATCAGGTAATAAGTGGTTAAGTGCTGGGTATGAGGGCGGTGTTTAGCCAGTTCACCATGGCAAACCATTACCGCAAGGAAAAAAGCGACTAGATGTAGAATTAAGTTGAGCCAATAAGGTAATGCTGCTGGATCAACAAAGGCATAAGCAATAAAGGGTAATAAAATAACCGGTTGTAACCAGAGCATTATCGGATGAATTTTATCCGCCCATTTGGAAAAAACCAGAATAAAAGTCAGTAAATAAAGTGTTAGAGGGATAATCCATAACAAAGGTGCCGAGGCAATATCAGTGCTGATAAAGTTGGTAAGACCCAGTAGTAAGCTGGAAGGGACAAAGGCTAGGACTAACCAGTGGAATTTGGTGGATAGGGATAATGGTTCCGCAGGGCCAACGTCAGGTGTTGGTTCTATGGTAATTGCTTGTTGCTGTCGCCATAAAAATATTCCACAAGCCATAATTAAAATACATAATAAACCGTAGCCAACGCCCCAGAAACTTTGTTGTTCTAGCAGGCCTATGTTGGGCTCCAGCAAGAATGGATAGCTTAATAGCGCAAGCATACTGCCAGCATTACTTGCACCATAAAGATAGTAGGGATCTTCGCTGGTATGGTGTCCTACATGAGAAAACCATTTTTGGATTAAAGGTGATGTGGTTGAGACAATAAAAAAAGGTAAGCCGATCGCAAGAAACAAAGTCCACATTAGCCATAATGTAGGGTTGCTTTCAGTGGGAGGAATTGTATTGTCGGGCAAGGCAACGGGTAAAGCGATAAGGCTGATTGCTATAACTGCTGCATGTATTTGTATTTGTCTGTGCTGACTAAATTTTGAAGATAAGTAATGCGCATATAGATAACCCAGAAAAAGCAGGGTTTGGTAAAACACCATGCAGGTATTCCAAACAGCAGGAGATCCTCCTAGCAAGGGCAGAAGGAGCTTTCCAAATAAGGGTTGCAGAATAAACATCAATGTCGCACTGATGAATAATGTGCCTGCAAATAGAAAAATCAGGGAAAGGCTTCTGTCTGAAGCGTTATTGGATGTTACATTCATGTTGGTAAGCAATCTAATTGTTTTTTTAAGCGCTATCATAAATCATTTTGTTTGTTTTAGCTGGGCTCAACAGGACGTTTACTGATAAAAATTGTAAATAGATTGAAAGATGATTCATTTTTATCAAATGTGAGTGCTTAATCGATATAATCTAGTGAAGTGCAAGTCATAGTCGGCAGGCTGTAATGTGGTTAGAGATATAAATTAATGGGATAATTTAAATGAAAATTCTTATAGTGCTTACATCACATGATCAACTAGGGGATACGGGACAAAAAACAGGATTTTGGCTTGAAGAATTTGCCAGTCCTTATTATGTCTTTAAAGATGCAAAGGCTGAGGTTGTATTGGCTACACCGAGAGGCGGATGATCTCTGTTAGATGCTAAAAGTGATGAGGCTGATTTTCAAACAGAAGCGACTCAGCGTTTCAACAACGATACTAATCCACAAGCTGCATTGGCAAATACCATAAAACTATCGGATGCATTGGCTGAAAATTATGATGCGGTATTTTACCCTGGAGGACATTGTACTGGTCAACCAAAACCGGACACTTTAATTTAAGAATTTTCGAAATTGACCGGAGACATATTGCCATTGGCAGTATGTAATCGATCCAGGTTGTAATACTTCATGTACCTCATGACATCTTGTTGCATAAATTCACGTGTGGGTTGATACACTTTTAAAATCCAATCGTGTTTTAAGCTACCAAAAAAGCGTTCAACAACCGCATTGTCATAGCAAGTCCCCACATCACCCATGGATGCACGTAGACCGTAATTAACCAATAATTGACGGAAACGCTGACTGGTATACTGTGAGCCCCGGTCACTATGAAAGACCAGTCCCTTGTTAGGCTGACGAGCATTAACCGCTTTGCTTAGTGCCTTAGCAATAAGGTCTACTGTCATTCGTTTATCGATATGCCAACCGACGATTCGGCGTGAATACAAATCCATCACAATAGCCAAATACATCCAGCCTTCGGCAGTGCGCAAATAAGTGATATCACCAGCCCATACCTCATTGGCTGCGATAGGGTTAAAGTTCTGGTTCAACAGGTTGTCGGCAACAGCATCACTGTGTTTTCGCCTTGTGGTTACTTTGTAGGCAACACGCTGCTTAACCACTAAATTCAATTGCCGCATCAGCGAACGTGTTTTATATCGACCTATTTGAAAGCCTTCATCACGAAGCTTCTTCATTAATTCTCGACTGCCCAAACTCTCGCGACTCTCGATAAACAAGGCTTTCGCTCTGCGATATAAATGCAATTCATCTGCTGTAATTAGTGCTGCTGGCCGTTTAAGCCAGGCATAATAAGCCGATGGACTCACTTGCATGACACGGCACAATTGATTCACAAAGCGGCCTTCTGACTGCTGTTGAATAAAGTGATATTTCACTTCATTTCTTTCGCAAAGAAGGCACTGGCCTTTTTTAAGATATCTTTCTCCATGCGCAATAACTTATTTTCTTTACGTAAGCGTTTCAGCTCTTCACGTTCGTCTTCAGCCAACGTTTTTCCTTGCTGTTGATCTTCAAGTTGCTGCTTCCAGCGGTATAAAAGATTAGCTCCAATGCCTAATGACTTCGCCGCTTCTGGTACGGAATAACCTTGTTCAAGAACTAAGTTAACGGCTTCTTCCTTAAACTCTTTTGGATACGTTTTATAACTGCGTTTTTGTCCCATTTGTAACACCTCAATGATTGATGGTTATTATCTCTCATTAATGTGTCCGGTTACATTAGACCAGAACACTAAAGTGATAACTTATTGATGTCACCTTAGTTTTACAGCAATCGACAATACCTCTCTCAAAAAAAACCGGCATAAAGCCGGTTTTTTTGAATGTTGATAATCTTTTAATAAAGATGAATAGGGAATCCTTTAGCTCTCTTTACATCTTTACGAGAAATCACGCCATC
>DAOVVZ010000016.1:0-9356 GCA_030636915.1 Methylomarinum sp.
ACCTCCCCTATCGCGCTACCTACATTAATCATATCAGTCCAAAGCCCTGGCTTTTTAGACCACGATAATATTTTTGAGCTATTTTCTAATGTATGCTGAAAACGATAGCAGTTTGCCCAGTTTAAATTGATTTCTTTATCATTACACTTAGGGTTAACCTTCCCCTTCCCAAAAGCATCTCGGAAAATGTCATAGCCATACTCATAATCCTTGGTATTTTTATAAAATAGCTTGCTCAAGTACCAATAGCTAGCATAACTACCGCCAGAAACAGACGAAATAACTTCCACTCTATCTAGTACACCTGTTTCTTTTAAGCCTTTCATAACACCTATACTAAAAGAAGCTGCGCGTGTTCCACCTCCAGATAGCGCTAAACCCAATTTAGCTGTTTTCCCACCTAAATAGTCTCGCTCTTTCTTATAGAGATTTTCAAATTTTATGAGTTTTTTTTAGCTGTATTCCTTGTTTGCCTCTTTACAACTTTCTCCTGAGTCAGGCGAATTTTGAAGCCCACAATAAAATGCGGCTTTATAATGTTTTTGTTCACTACTCGCGTGACCAACACTTTCGTTACCATGATGACTCTTTTCAATCCAGCTACTACACCCCACTAAAAATACAACAAGAAATACCGCGCTATTTTTTATTATTGTTTTCATTATCTGCACCCTTGTATGGTAAAAGTAACTGTTAATACCCGTTTTTTATTAGAATAGTAAAATCATGGGATCACGACTATCAGCTGGGTTATTAAAAAAGCCGAGAAGCAATAGATATTGCATTGCAAGACCTATTTTCCTAATTGACCCTGTTTTCCTATTACTATGTATTGTTTTCCACATGACGCCAACGAGTTATGAATAAAATCCCAATTGAAACAGAAATGACAACGGCCGCGTAGAATAAACTTAAACAAGTTGTATCAAAGGGCTGAAGGTTATTAAATGGAATACCAGCTTTGCTTGCATAAGTCATTGCATGTTTTGCAAATATATTTAATTGTTCTTGTGCTTTTGATAAAGCAGAGTAGTTCCCTATACAAAATACAAGATAGCCAATGACAATTAGACTAGCTTCTTTTTTTGTTTTCGTTGCTTTTTCACTGCCTAGTGCAAATGCCAATACTGCTAATGTTACTGTTGCAAAATACCCCCAAAGTTTATCTGTTTGAGTGTATTGCGCTTGATACAAATTAAGCAACGCTACTGCATCTGCTATTAAATTAGTTTCTTGCATATAATGTTCTCTAAATAGTGTTAATTTATCAATCAGGCTGATTTTTCACTGAGGACTTCAGGTTTATAACCATGATTATCAGGTCAATATTCCCACTATCACGGTATTAGCCAGTTTTTCGAGTAAGATTGCCTACCTATTTAATACCAAGGAAAAAGAGCCTGATAAGTTGATATTGACCGGTAAATCCGGCATGTTTTCCCACTTATTTACTGCTGACTCTACGTGTTAGAGCCCTTTATGTCAAACACTTAAAGCTGTATGTTATTGAATGAGGGTATTAATATGCAGCAGCGGGGTCTGGCTTGCTTAACAACAACCTAGCCTATGATTAATCTTGGATAATCCGCTTAATTTAATCGGTTTTGAGTTATAGGCCATTTTATGACGTTTATTAACGAATCAATGGTTTTCAATCGGGCTATTGCCTATAATGCAAAAAGCCTAAAATTTTTAATAGTATTTATAGGGAGTTGTTGGCAATGCACAATATTCTAAAGCCGGATTATTTTAACGAGTACTATGCGACTGGTTTTGTTGAAACCGACACTACCTTACCCGATGCGTTGGTGGAAGAAATAAAGCAGTGCTATGAAAGCAAAGCTGAAGGCCATAACGATTTTCCTAAGTTTTTCGTTAATAACGAGCACCAGGTTTATCTGGAAGGCAAGGTATTAGGATTTTTGTTTAATACTTTTCCCGGTTTTGCCAAAAAAATGGTTAAAAAGCTGTATGACAAGACCTATAAAAAAGCGGTCTACGGTGAACAGGCGTGTATAGAAAAGGTTTTAAAATACCTGTTGCAAAACAATTTTCAGCGCTTCTTTCAGACCCGCTATATTGTCGCTTCTTATGATATGTATCTGCGTAATGATTATGAACGCTCTGCGGCTGGCATTCATACCGATTTACCCAATTTTCACCATTTTTACGAAACCGAAAACGATCTGACTATTTATATTCCGCTGGTTGATCTTGACGATAATAACGGTGGTCGTATTAAGGTGCTGCCGGAAAGCAAGCTAAAGCTGCCGGGCAATATTCTGTTAACGTTTTTGCAGCAATATTTTTCTGCCAAGCCAGATTGTGTCGATGCTGACGGCTATATTGACCCTGACAAAATCAGCCCTAAAGAGCTCGCTGGATTTATCAAAAGCAAGCCGCATCAGGATTTGATGAATTTATATCAAAGCGTTATCAGCTTGGCTAAAAAACACTACGCCCACGATTTTAGAACAACCAACGAAAGCAAAGGCAAAGTGCTGTTATGGAACAATAAGAATTTCCATGCCGCTGAAGCTTGGAAAAATGAACAAATAGACCGAGAAGTCTATGTGATTAGAATGTTCCCGATCTATGACGTTAACATCAAGTTAAAGCATAACCTGCACGGCAATCTGTTCAATAACTTTCTGCTTGATACAGTAACGGGCGAAGTCACCCGTTATGATCACCCCGTTGATCTGAGCAAGATACCTGTTGAAGCAAAGCTAAAACTGTAACCTTTAGCACAGCGTGTATTAGTACTCGCTGTGCCGAATGAAATCCTTACTTTTGCGCACTAACAAAAAGACACAGGCCGGTAATTGCGTTTAGGTGATAATAGGTCCATAGGATTTCAGTCAGTTGTACGAGATTGAGCTGGCCGTCATAAAACGCTTCATGAATTTTATTGACGGTATACAGAAAGTGCGCACCCCAGACCTCTTTACTGACATCCTGAATAACAATGTTTTTAAACCCTGCCTCAGTTAGCAGCGCATGATATTCTTCAACGCTTTCGATATGATTTTCCGGGCTGGGAAACACCGCATGTTGTTCCAATCGTGCGCTGGATGTCATCAAAGTATCGGATAAAACCAGACGACCTTCGGGCTTAAGTACCCTGTATGCATCTTCGAGAAATTTTTTACGCGTTTCAAAGTGAAACGCCGCTTCAATACACAGAATATTATCAAAAAAACCATCATCAAATTTCAAATCAACCGCATTCATCACTTGAGCATGGCAGCCCGGTGCATTTTTACGCGTGGTCTCAATTTGCTTTTCCGATATATTAATCGCCCAGATATTTTCGGCTGGATAATGATTCAGTAATCGCCGCGTTGAAGCCCCCATACCACAAGCGGCATCTAATATGCGCCCCGTTTTCTCTGGAATAAAATCTAGCAAAGCATCTTGCAGTCGCTCGGCGGCCTCGTTCTGTGTCTTGGTATCCGCATCCCAGTAGCCGATATTTCTGTACTCGGTATCACCGAGCAAAATCCCCATAATGCCATCGCGGCTATAAAACGCTTGGTCATAATAATTATTAACCTGACTCGCCAAGCTATCCTTATCACAACGCCCGGTAGTTGCGGAATGATCGCCAGTCCGGGCAAACTCAACATCATCCGGTGACTGACCAACGGTTTCCGTATCAAAGCTAAAATTTTTCACCAACTTGGCAATATCGTCTGGAACATAGCCAATCAGATCTATCTGTGCGGAAATACTGTCGAATAATCGCTTTTTAAGTAGCTCTTTTAATTCCTGCTGATTCTCAGCCATTGTTAACCTTTAAATATAATTATTTAAAAAAAGTATACGGTTATAGATTAATGGTTCTTATTAGCAACACCAGATTCTCTAAAGTAGCGTATTCCGTTAGATTATTTCTGCGCACTAACCAATAAACAAGTCCCCATTACTGCATTTGCATTGTAATAAGTCCACAAAGATTCCGTCAATTCGATAATATTAACCTCACCTGCATAGAACTTCTGATGAATTCTATCAACCGCCTGTAAAAAATGAGCCCCCCACACATTACGGCTCTTATCAGTAATGACTATAGAACTAAACCCAGCATCTGATAGGAGCTGGTGATAGGCGTCCACAGTCTCAACATGGTTATCAGGACTCGGATACGTAGGAAGCTGTGACATTCTTTCTCGAGAACTCAGCAGGATATCCGATAAAACCAGATGTCCACCTGGCTTTAACACCCGAAAAGATTCTTCAATAAATTTCTGTCGCGTTTCAAAATGCATCGCCGCTTCAATACACAAAATACTGTCAAAGAAATTGTTATCAAATTTCATATCAACGGCATTCATAACATGTGCATTACAACCCGGTGCATTTTTACGCGTGGTCTCAATTTGCTTTTCCGATATATTAATCGCCCAAATATTTTCAGCTGGATAATAATTTAACAAGCGACGCGTTGAAGCACCCATGCCACAGGCTGCATCCAGTATTCGTCCAGACTTCTCAGGTATAAAACCGAGCAAAGCATCGTGTAGCTTTTCAGATGCCTGATCCTGAGAAATAGTGGTCTCGTCCCAATACCCAATATTTCTATATTCTGTCCCTTTATGAAGGATCCCCATCATCCCTTCTAAATCATAAAACACCTTGTCATAGTGGTCATTTACTAATTCAGCCAGTTCATCCTTATCGGGATTATTGTTGGCTACATCGACCCCATCACCGATGAACTCCATCTCCTCACCTTCCGCCAACTGTGTGACCGCTTCTGTTTCAAATTTAAAGTTTTTAACAAGCTGCGATATATCATTCGGGACATAAGCAATTAAATCAATCTGTGCAGAAATACTCTCAAATAATCTTTTCTTTAATTGCGATTTCAAATCAGCGTGACTGCTGCTCATTAAATTAAAACTCCTATTGAACGAGTAATCCCTAAGGGATATTTAATCGTATTAATTTGATTTGGGATTCAATTATCCGTTAGCATGGTCTAGGCTACTCCAGATAAAGTCAAGCGACATTACATTATAAATTAGGAAATTGGCATGCAAAACATTCTGACTACACAGGCTTTTAATGAGTACTTTAACAACGGGTATATCAATACGGGGGTTACTCTGCCTGACACACTGATTACCGCGATGAAAAACCATTATAAAAACGTAGCAGAAGCCCGCAATGACTACCCTCAATATTTTACTGATAATGAACACCAGGCTTATCTGGAAAGTAAAGTAACTGGGTTTCTATTCTCCCTGTTTCCCAAGCTGGCAAAGCATATGGTTTCTAAGCTATATAGCAAGTCTTATAACAAAGCCATTCACCTTGAACAGGTATTTATTGAGCAGATTTGTAGCACTTTATTGCAGCATGCTTTTCAGCATTTTTTTAAAACTCGATATCTTGTTGCATCTTACGATATTTATCTGGGCAATGATCATAATCACCGATCATTTATTGATATTCATTCCGACATCCCCAATTTTCATCATTTTTATGAAACCGAAAATGATATTACCTTATACATTCCACTAATTGATGTTAATGAAACGAATGGCGGCCGCCTATTCATACTGCCTGAGTCTGAAGCTAAGTTAAAAGTACCCGGCAATATTTTATTAAAATTATTCGAAGACTCTTTTTTAAAAAAACCAGAATATCTAGACGAAAATGGCTATATAGACAGCACCAAAATAAATGAAAAAGATTTCAATACATTTATTAACAGTACAGACTACCAAACACTTATGAAGAACTACAAAATCAGCACTGATTTTGTCAAAAATTATTATAAAGATGCGTTTGTACAAAAGGACTGGAAGGCGGGTGAGATTGTTATGTTTAACAACAAAACCTTTCATGCTGCTGAAAGTTGGCGTAATCCAGATTTTAACCGTGAAATCTATATGGTTCGTCTGCTACCTGTTTATGACACAAAAATTCAGCTCAAAAACACCTTGCATGGCAGTCCATTTAATAAGTATCTGATTGATACACAAGAAGGCAGCATTCAGCGTTATGATCACGGAGTAGACTTCAGTAAGATCCCTGAACAGGAAAAATTAAAACTTACCGCATAATAGCGACCACAAAAGGTACAGCCCTCTCATTGAAAAACGTGAAACTGTTGATTCATGTAATCAGCTGTTGCTTGCATCAGCGTGTCTGCGATTATATCAACATGGCGATTATGCCAATCTTCAAGCTCTGAACCTTTAATCCACTGATTAAAAGCACCTAGGGCAGGCCCCGTATGTACTTGATAGTCCACCCGCTGGTTTTCACTGCCATCCAGAGCAAGACGCATGGTATATCCGAAGTACCACCGAAAAATTAATGCCATCTTAACTTTAGGGTTGCGCTCCGCTTTTGCAATTTCAGCTGGAAATGCTTGTAAATACACTTTTGTTTCTTGATAAACGTCATCAAAACTACGCCTAAAGTATTTATCCTGTATTTCCTTACGAATTGCCGTATCAATATGTTCCAATGAGTCATAGTTGCGCCAAAGGTCGTATAGCTTGTTAGCTCTCACTGGAAAAAACACCGCTTTCTTCATGACCTGAATCTTTGCACCCAGTTCAAACATATCACCCGCTGGTGCATACGCGGTATCTTGAACATTGATCCCCTGCAACATCTCCTTAACCACCGCACTCGTACCCGCTTCTACAGAGCATTGATTAATAGACCCCGTAACAATAAAATCAGCACCCAATAAAAAAGCACATGCCGCTGACTCAGGAGTCCCTATTCCACCGGCAGCGCCAACTCTCACTTGTTTGTAATATGCGTATTGCTGTTGCAAATTATCCCGTAAGCGAATAATCGTTGGCAGTAATACCGATGCAACGCCCCTATCCGTATGCCCACCCGAATCAGACTCAACACATAAATCCGAAGCCAACGGCAACCGTTCCGATAATTCAGCCTCTTGCTCAGAAATTTGATTTTGTTCCAACAGCCGATCAACTATTTGTTTGGGTGCGGGCGACAAAAAAAGCTGTGCCACTTCGGGACGAGAAATTTTGGCCATAATTCGATTCGGAACAACGAGCCCCCCTTGTGCATCCGTACTCACACCTTTCAACCTAAACTTAACTAATGCTGGGGTAACTTGTAGATAAGCCGATGCTTCAATATTATGCACACCGTAACGTAGAAATAAATCAACAATATCCATCTCTTGCTTAGGCTGAGACAGATTAGATAACAGGTTCATACCATAGGCTTCACCTTGCTCCAGCACCTTTTGAATTGACTGTATGGCAGATTCAACCGCCTGTAACGACACCCCGCCCGTACCATAAAAACCAAGGTAACCCGCCTGCGCCATTCGAATAACAAGTTCTGGTGAAGCAATCCCCTTAGCCATTGCGCCCGATACATACGCATAACGCAGTCCGTAATCGTATTTAAATGGCTCAGAGCCTAATTTTTCAACTGTAATCATAACGCTATAATCATCTAATTTTGGATTGCAGGTCAATAAGGAAAATTATCTCCCAAAATAATAATTTAATATTAAAGCCAGCCTTGTCGCCACACATTTCTTATGCTAGTCTCTCTATCATCTCTAATATCTCACAACATTAAAGGATATTTCCATGGCATCGACAGAGCAAACAGAAGCTGAAATTTCTCAAAGTTCCCGCAAACAAGAAACTGATCGCATTATAAGCAAATACACAGGCTGGGCGGCTGGTTCTGGAGCGATTCCTTTTCCTTTATGGGATATTGCGGCGATTGCCGCTGTTGAAACAAAAATGATTGGTGAATTGCTTACTATCTACGACAAACCTTTTGCCGAAGCTAAAGCCCGTTCAATTATCACGGTTTTAATCGGTAGCCTTTCTCCACAACTTTTAGTCGGAGTAACCGCTTCCACATTATTTAAATTTGTACCTATTGTCGGCCCCGCCTTAGCCACAGTCAGTATGCCTGTCTTAGCGGCTGCATCTTCTTATGCAGTAGGCCATGTAATGGTTAACCATTTTGAAAATGGCGGTGACTTATTTAATTTTGATGCTAAAGCCGCAAAAGATGCTTTTAAAACCGCTTTTGCTGAAGGAAAGAAAAAGAATGCTCGCTCAGCAACATAAAGCCAGGCTATTCTTTTTAAATTTTAAAGCACTTTCATAGAAGAAAATGCTATCTGACTGCGAGTAATCAAAATGCCTCTATTCTATTTTTTAATTTACCTTGCCTTATGCATCGTTATCGGCTTAGCGGGGAAAAGGTTACCGCTGGGTTTTAATGGTTTATTTCTGCTTTCCTTCTTCCTATCACCCCTAGTCGGAATTATTTTGCTTATTTTGCTTTCAACTATTTCTGCTAATCAGCCCCAGGCAAAATAACTCTTCATCCTTTAATAACATTTTTTCTGTGAACCTAATTCGTACCTTCCTGAATGAAGTTGATGCCCCAAAGGGGAAAATAGCTTTTTATTCAATCCTAGCCGGTTTAACTAATGTTCTACTTCTGGCCATTCTCAACACCTCAGCCGAACATGCCTCAAACAGTGAATTCAGGCTTATGGGCGTTGTTTTTTTCGCACTCGGCTTGCTTATCTATATCTTGTCACAAAAGTATGTATGGCAGATTGGAACGGAGATTGGTGAAGGCCTAGTAGAGACTATCCGTATCAGGCTTTTTAACAAGATTGCGGGCTGTAGCTTTGAAAATCTAGAAAAATTAGGTACTGCGGAACTTTATACCGCCATTAATCAGCACACTTACACACTGTCGCTGTCCTCTCTACCCATTATTGTTTCATTACAAAGCCTAGTCATTATTATCTTTACCTCGCTGTATCTTGCCTACCTATCTTTACTGGCGTTTTGCCTAACATTGGTTTTTATACTCATCGCTGCTTGGATGTCTTATAAGAGAAGCCAACAAACCAATACAGTGCTCGATATGGCCATTGCCAGTGAACAAGATGTTTACTATACATTGTCCGATTTACTAGAAGGCTTTAAGGAAATAAAACTAAATCACGAACGCGAACAGGATCTGCTTAATTCTGCCAGCACACTAACAGGCCAGGCAAAAGATAGTCGGATGCGCGCAAACTTGGATATGGCCATCAACTTCATTACCATCCAAAGTTCATTCTATTTTCTGATGGCCGTGCTCGTTTTTTTAGTGCCACAATTAAGCATTACCGCCTACCCTGAGACTGTGATTAAAATTGTGACTGTCGGGCTTTTTTTAATGGGCCCCGTCAGCAATATTTTTGCCTGGATGCCAACATTTACCAATGCCGAAAAATCCTTATCCCTTATCTATAAAACAGAAGCCTTACTCGATAAACATCAAGAACAGTTAAAAGAAGACTGCGCCCTGTTTCCCTCATTTGA
>DAOVVZ010000284.1:0-3657 GCA_030636915.1 Methylomarinum sp.
CGTGCCCATCACTTATACTGTAAAAGATGGGCACGAAAAAGCCCTTTGCCCATCCTACGGCTGATTTAGCTGTTTTGTGCATGTAGATGTATCAAGTAGTCAATTTACAAAGTAAGAGTGAGCATAGGCAACAGGGCTATTTGCCCTGTATCACGACTTTCAGTCGTCAAACTCTCTAACCCACCCGTCTTTTAGCGGGTGGTTGTTTAGTTTTACTTTTCAGTTTATACAAAGGATCTGTCTGTTGAAAATACCAAAGACTGAGTCACTAAAATATCAAATCGGTTGGATAGCCGCTTTGTTTGCTTCCCACTCAGATTATCAATCATTTTCTTTAAACGGTGATGGAATGATCCTTTCGAGAACTGATAAAGGACTCGATAAAATACCCTATTTGACAATAGGTTCTGGAATAGCCATTGAACGTGGATATTTTTGGAATGTATTAGCTATACATATGGAAGATGGGAATATTCTGCGTTTAGGTGGTATTAAAAAAAAGAAAACAGGTCAACTGCAAAGCACTCTAAATCATCTGAGTCGTAGCTACATCAGAGCTTTTTATCAAAGATTAACGCCTGATATTCAGCAAGCTTATCAACAAGCACAATTGTTATCTTTTAATAACGACTATATTCGTCACCCGATTGCTCAACAATGGTTAACAAGTCATCAGCACTTAGCCGATGGTTTAAAGCGCCAAGATATTCATAAATATATAAAACCGGAAGTCTTTCACAAGCTGCAAATTATTCAGCCTATAGTAAACAAAGGCTATGACTATATTGCTAAAGTGAATGCGGCTTATGTACAACAGCAATTAGCCGAATTTCAATCATTTTTTGATCTGGTAGAAAGTAATCCATTAACGGATAATCAGCGTAAAGCCTGTGTTATCGACGAGCAGAATAATTTAGTATTAGCCGGAGCAGGTACAGGAAAGACCAGTACCATGATTGGTCGGGCTGGGTATCTTGTAAAATCTGGTAAAGCTCCCGCTGAAAAAATACTAATGCTGGCTTATGCGCGTAAAGCTGCCGATGAAATGGAACAGCGGATTCAAGAAAAACTGGGCATTGATAAGCTAACAGTCAAAACTTTTCATAGCTTAGGTAAACAGATTATTACCCAAGTTGAAGGCGTAGTGCCAGCCATTAATAAAATGGCTGAAGATGAACATTTGCGTGCCCGCTTTGTGGATGAACAGATTCAGCGATTGTTGCAAGATGAGCAGTACAAATCTCGTATCGTAAAATACTTCTTATATTTTACTTACCCTTACAAAAGTATTTTTGGCTTTAAAAGTTTGGGTGAATACAACGAGTACCTATTAGAAAATGAGATTAGAACTTTTCAGGGCGAATTGGTTAAAAGTTTTGAAGAATGCGAGATAGCCAATTTTCTATTTCGCCAAGGTATTGTTTACGAGTATGAGGCAAATTATGAAATAAATACATCAGGTCCAGACTATCGTATTTATCAACCTGATTTTTATCTGCCAGATTACGGTATTTATATCGAACATTTTGCCGTTAATGAAAATAATCAAACCCCATCCTTTATTGATCAAGATAAGTATTTAGAGGGAATGAAATGGAAGAGGGAATTGCATGAAAAACACCAGACCAAACTGATAGAAACCTATAGTTACCTAAAATCACAGGGAATCCTGACTCAAACTTTAAGCGAGAAATTGCAACAGGCTGGTGTCACTTTTAAAACCATACCCAACAATGAATTATTAGCTACTTTAAATCAATTTGGACAAGTATCGAAATTCAGCCAATTATTGTCACAGTTATTAGGCTTGTTTAAAGCCGCTTATCTAAATATAAAAAGTCTGGTTTCATTAGCGCAACAAGATGAAGATAATGAACGAATGCAAGCAGCTGCTTTTTTGTTTGAACCGATTTATGAGGCCTATCAGCAAGAATTAAAGAAGACCAATACCATCGACTTTGACGATATGATTGGTAAAGCGATTGGGTATGTTGAGGGTGGGCAATTTCAATCGCATTATAGTTATTTGCTGGTTGATGAATTTCAGGATATTTCAGCCAGTAGAGCCAGATTGATCAAAGGGTTGTTAAATCAAAAACCAGATAACAGTTTATTTTGTGTCGGAGATGATTGGCAATCCGTATATCGGTTTACTGGCAGTGATGTAAGCATTACCAAAGACTTTACCGAATATTTTGGTTGCACCGCTACCAGTGTGTTAGATAAAACCTTTCGGTTTAATAACAAAATTGGTGATTTTGCCTCGCAATTTGTCATGCGTAATTCAACACAAATCCAAAAAAATATTAGTAGCCATCAGCAGGTAGACTATACTGCTGTTTCATTAATCAAAACCAATCAAGATCAAGTCGGGTTAAACGCTGCACTGTCAGCTATCAATGCAAAAACCAAAGATAAAGCCAGTATATTGATATTGGCACGATTTAATTTTAAAAAGCCAGAGTTACAAGGCTTAAAACAGCAATATCCCAAGTTGAAATGTCAGTTTATGACAGTCCATGCATCCAAAGGAAAAGAAGCGGATTATGTCATCGTGCTAGGAATGGAAAAAGGCAAGCATGGTTTTCCATCAGAAAAAGCTACACATCCGCTGTTAGAGCTATTGCTCCCAAAATCCGAAGCTTTTACACATGCAGAAGAAAGACGATTGTTCTATGTCGCTTTAACCCGAGCAAGGCATCATGTTTATTTAATCAGTGATGCCAATAAAGCATCTGACTTTATTAGGGAAGTGGTTAAAGATAAATACGAAATGTTAACTGATGAGTTTATTGGTGAAGGCTTTCAGGAAAAAGTAGCTGATATTTCCTGTAATCATTGTAAAACAGGTTATATGGTTGCTAGAGATAGTAAACACGGTAGTTTTTTTGGCTGTAGTCAATATCCCTTATGTAACCATACCCAGACAGCGTGTTTGTGGTGTGGTAGTGGTTTAAAAGATAAAGGACGCTTTAGAGTCTGTGAAAATAAGCGATGTGATTTTGTTGAACCTGTTTGTCCCAAATGTAATGGCACACTGAGGTTAAGAAAAGGAAGTTATGGCCAATTTTGGGGCTGTTCCCATTATCGCAAGGGCGCAGAGTTTTCTTGCGGGCATACAGAGAAGTTTATTGATTTAAAAGCAGCTAAGAACAGAGACTATGCCTAGTGAGAGGTACATTACCCTGCATAGGCTAAACTGTGTATATTGAAATATCGTTAATCACTGGATAACAAGGAATATAGGAATGGCAGAAGCAAAGAAACTTTCCACCACACAATTAGCTAAAACACGAGGTCTTTCCCAAACTCAATTATTTTCTGATTTAAGTGACAAAGGATTGATAAAAAAGGAAAAGGATAAATGGATCTTAACTGGGGCAGGTAAGCAATTAGGTGGTATTCATTTAACAAGTAAATACGGTCAATATGTCGCTTGGCCTGAGGATGTTGTATTTGAAAAATCAGCTGTTAAAACGCCTGAATCCAAAAAAGTCACATTAATTACCGCAACAGCCATCGGTAAACATTTCGATTTATCCTCAAAAAAGATGAATTATATCTTGTCCGAGTTAGGCTGGATAAAACGAGGGCTAAAAGGTTGGTTAATCACAGAACAAGGCGAAAAATTAGGTGCTGTTCAGGGTGAAGATTCTC
>DAOVVZ010000052.1:0-7261 GCA_030636915.1 Methylomarinum sp.
ATTGTTGTGCAGCTGCTAGGCCAGCAGGGCCAGAGCCAATGATAGCAACTGATTGGCTAGACACATTGATAGGTGGTTCGGGTTTAACCCAGTTTTCTTCAAAGCCACGGTCAATGATTGAATTTTCGATATTCTTGATAGTGACGGGTGGGGCTGTTATACCTAAGACACAGGAGCCTTCGCAAGGAGCAGGGCAAACGCGTCCGGTAAACTCTGGGAAATTATTGGTTTTATGTAGACGATCAAGGGCATCGTGCCAGCGGTCACGATAAACCAGGTCATTCCACTCTGGAATAAGGTTGTCAACAGGACAGCCAGTGCTCGACTGACAAAAAGGCACGCCACAATCCATACAGCGAGCACCCTGAGTATGTAAATGATTTTCTTCTGGATCAGTATATATTTCAGCATAATCATTCAAACGTAGCATCGGGTCACGATAAGGTACCGTTTCACGTTGGTATTCTTTGAATCCTGTTGGCTTACCCATCGGTCATTGCTCCGTGTACAGTAGTTTCTTTTTCTTCATCGTGTTTTGCCCGTTCCTCTAGTACGCGTTTGTAATCAGTAGGCATTACTTTGACGAATTGCGTTAAAGCAGATTCCCAGTTATCCAGAACATATTTTGCAACGCTTGAACCCGTGTGGTTAAGGTGTAACTGGATTAAGCTATAGAGTTCGTCGATTTCGTGTTCATGTTCCACTGTTTCAAGGTCAACCATCCCAGGGTTGCAGTTTTGTGCAAAGACATTATGTTGATCCCAAATATAGGCAATACCACCGCTCATACCCGCTGCAAAGTTACGTCCGGTTGGGCCCAGTACGACAACACGTCCACCTGTCATATATTCACAGGCATGGTCTCCAACGCCTTCAATGACAGTGTTAGCACCTGAATTTCGAACACAGAAGCGTTCAGCAGCGTGACCACGGAAGAAGGCTTGGCCTGATGTTGCACCATAAAGTACAACGTTACCGACTATGATATTGTCGCCAGCTTCAAAGGTACTGTTTTTGGGTGGGTATACTGCTATGTTTCCACCTGATAAACCTTTTCCAACATAGTCATTGGCATCACCCTCAATTTCCATGGAAATCCCATGCGCCAGAAAAGCTCCGAAACTCTGTCCTGCGGAACCATTGAATTTAATCTGGATAGTATTCTCTGGTAACATTACTCCACCCCGTTTTTTCACCAGAGTATGGCTGAGAATAGTGCCTACAGTGCGGTCAGTGTTAATAATGGGTAGTTCAAAACTCACTTTGTTACCATTTTCCAGAGCGTCTTTTGACAGCTCAATGAGTTTATTATCAATCACCTTATCCAGGCCGTGATCTTGAGGTATTGTTTTGTATACCTCTACACCATCATGGGGTTTAGGCGCTACAGCTAATAGAGATGTTAAATCCAGGCCATCAGATTTCCAATGCTGAATGGCTTTATTGGTTTCTAAAACATCAGTGCGACCAATCATTTCGTTGATTGTTCGAAAGCCTAATTTAGCCATGATGCCACGAGTTTCTTCCGCAACCATGATCAGATAGTTAACGACATATTCCGGGTCGCCACTAAATTTTTTGCGGAGTTCTTTATCTTGAGTGGCAATGCCAACCGGGCAGGTATTAAGATGACATTTACGCATCATGATACAACCCAAAGAGATTAATGGAGCGGTACTAAAGCCAAATTCTTCGGCACCTAACAACGCGGCAATAACAACATCACGACCTGTTTTTAAACCACCATCTGTTTGCAATGTTACCCGTGAGCGAAGATCATTCATGACCAGTGTCTGATGCGTTTCAGCAATACCCAGTTCCCATGGTAATCCTGCATGTTTGATACTGGTCAAAGGTGATGCACCTGTCCCGCCACCATCTCCAGAGATCAGGATATGGTCTGCATGTGCTTTAGCAACACCCGAAGCAATAGTACCTACACCAACTTCTGAAACCAGTTTGACACTGATACGCGCAGATGGGTTTGAATTTTTCAGATCTGATATTAACTGTGCTAAATCTTCGATCGAATAAATGTCGTGATGTGGCGGTGGGCTGATGAGTCCTACACCTGGTGTTGAATGGCGTAATGAAGCGATATAACTATCCACTTTTGTACCAGGTAATTCCCCACCTTCTCCAGGTTTAGCGCCTTGAGATATTTTTATTTGTAGTTCATCTGCATTTGCTAGATACCAGATGGTTACACCAAAACGACCTGATGCAATTTGTTTGATCGCTGAGCGTTTGCTATCGCCATTTTCCATGGGTGTAAAACGAGCGGGATCTTCACCGCCTTCACCCGTATTGCTTTTGCCGCCTAGACGGTTCATGGCAATGGCTAAAGATTCATGTGCTTCAGCTGAAATGGAGCCAAAACTCATAGCGCCTGTACAAAAACGTTTGACGATTTCGGCAGCAGGTTCAACTTCTTCTAGCGGTACGCCAGGAAGGTTTTCATTAAAAGTAAGGAGTCCTTTAATTGAGCAACGCGTCTTCGCATCGTTATTCATATGATCAGCAAATTGCTGATAGGTCTCTTGACTGTTAGTGCGTGTAGCTAACTGAATATCGGATATCGCTTGAGGATCCCACATATGTCGTTCACCACCGGCACGCCAATGGTATTCACCATTGTTAGGTAACTGCTCATTTCGAACGTTCAGGTTTTCAGGGTAGCCAATTTCATGTCTGCGCATTGATTCAGTAGCGAGTACATCAAAGTTAACACCTTGAATACGACTTGCAGTACCTACAAAGCAACGGTCAACAACTTCATCTCGTAGACCGACGGCTTCAAATATTTGAGCGCCTTTGTAACTTTGTAAGGTGGATATGCCCATTTTTGCCATCACTTTAAGCATGCCTTTAGCTACAGCTTTACGATAAGCAGCAACAATGGTGCTGTCATCCGGCATATCAGATTCCATCAGGCCATCGCGACGAGCTTGCCATAATGATTCAAAGGCTAAATAAGGATTGATTGCGTCAGCGCCGAAACCTATTAATAGACAATGATGATGGACTTCTCTGGCTTCTCCAGTTTCAACGACGATACCAATTTGGGTACGTTTGAATTGGCGGACCAAGTGGTGATGAACGGCGCCAGTTACCAATAGAGAAGGAAGGGCAATACGATCGCGACTGATTTCACGGTCAGACAAGACAATTAATTGAAATCCATTTTCTATCGCTTGTTCAGCTTCATTACAAATTATATCCAGTGCCTTAGATAGACCTGCTTTTCCTTCTGATTTAGGCCAGGTAATATCTAATGTCTGGGTTTTCCAGCCACGATGATCCATGTGCTTAATTGCAGCCAACTGCTCATTAGATAGAATTGGATGTTCAACTAATAAACGATGACAATGTTGTGGGCTGGTAGTTAATAAATTCGCTTCAGGACCGATGTAGCATTCCAGCGACATAATGATCTCTTCGCGGATCGAGTCTATTGATGGATTGGTTACCTGAGCAAATAATTGCTTAAAATAATCATAAAGCATCCGTGGCTGGTCTGAGAGGCAGGCCAATGCTGAATCATTACCCATTGAACCCAATGGATCACGTTTTTCGCGAATCATTGGCAATAACATAAACTGCATGGTTTCAGTGGTGAAACCAAATGCCTGCATACGCGCAAGTAAAGTATCAGGGTCAAAGCCGTGAGGTTCTTTATTTGGTTGTAATTCGCTGAGTTTTATACGTTGATCTTTTAACCAGTCAGCATAAGAGCGACGGGTGGAAAAATCATTTTTAAGTTCTTCGTCAGGAATCAAAACGCCTTTTTCAAAATCCACCAGAAACATGCGGCCAGGTTTTAGACGACCTTTGAATTTTACATTTTCTGGGTCAACTGGGACTACGCCTACTTCTGAGGCCATAATCACATGATCATCATGAGTTAAGTAATAGCGACTGGGGCGTAGACCGTTACGGTCAAGGACTGCGCCAATATATTTGCCATCAGAAAAGACAATGGAGGCCGGGCCATCCCAGGGTTCCATCATGGCTGAATTGAATTCATAAAAGGCACGTTTGTCTTCGGACATGCTTTCATGATTTTGCCATGCCTCGGGCACCATCATCATCACTGCTTCTTGTAAAGTCCGTCCTGACATCAGTAAAAATTCCAGGACGTTATCAAAAGTACCTGAATCAGAGCATTCGGGTTCAACAACAGGGAATATTTTGCTTAAATCGTCACCAAACAATTCGCTTTCAGCAACACCTTCGCGAGCTCTCATCCAGTTTTTGTTACCACGCAAGGTGTTAATTTCACCATTGTGGCTCATGAAACGATTCGGTTGAGCACGATCCCAGGATGGGAATGTGTTAGTACTGAAACGCGAATGCACCATAGCCATGTGCGATGTAAAATCAGGGTCTATCAGGTCTGGAAAGTAGGGGACTACTTGTTCGGGCATTAACTGCCCTTTATAAATGATAACTTTTGTAGATAGACTGCAGATATAGAACATTTTGCATTGCTGCAAAGTCTCGTCATTGCGTAGTGTATGTGATGCTTGCTTACGAATAAGATAGAGTTGTCTTTCAAAAGCTTCAGTTTCTAAATTGTCAGCAGAGGCAATAAACAGCTGTTCTATGACAGGCTCGGTGGCACGTGCTGATGGACCAATATTAGCAGCATCGGCATCAACGGGCACGTTTCGCCAGCCAAGTAATTGCTGACCCTGAGCTTTAATAAACTGTTCAACTGTATTTTTACACTTGGCACGCTCTTCATCTAGTTGAGGTAAAAAGATCAAACCTGCTGAAAATTTGCCAGGTTCTGGCAGATCAATGCCAAGATCATTTTTTGCAACTTTGCTTAAAAATTCCAGTGGCAAAGCAGTCATGATTCCAGCACCGTCCCCGGTATTTTTTTCGCATCCACAAGCTCCACGGTGTGTCATTGCTTCCAGTGCAGTTGCAGCATCCTGGATGATTTTATGTGAACGTTGGCCTTTGATATGAGCTATAAAGCCAACGCCACAGCTATCTTTTTCGTTAGCTGGGTCATAAAGCCCCTGTTTACGAGGCATCTCGTAGGTCTGTTTCGACATTCTTATACACCTTATGTTTAGCAAGGTTTGTTGATATGCAGTTGATAGCAAATCTTTTAAACGGGGTCGCTGTGCGGAATGGTAACCAGCAAAAAAAGTTACAGTTAGCGCAGTGATAGGAGAAATTTATAAAAAATTATTTCCGCAGTAGTTTTTTATTACAATAGTTTTTAAATCAAACACCTGCTTGTGAACCATACAGACTACCCCATATTTATTTTTTTGATTTAATGCGCGTTAGAAAAAAATGGCGAGTCTTTCACTAATGACATTAAATTTAGCCAACGAATTATACAAAAAGCAATTTTACAAAGCAAGATTGTTGCAAAAAAATAGGGGGGTTGTTATTGTCAGCTATTCGAACAGTTAATTATCTATAATATTTATGAAAAAAGAATTTGATGTTGTCATTGTTGGTGGTGGAATGGTAGGTGCGGCTGTTGCTTGTAGTCTGGGTGATAGTAACTTAAAAGTCGCAGTTGTTGAACAGGCGTTACCTGAAGAATTTTCTGCTGAACAACCACACGATCTTAGAGTTTCTGCTTTAAGCATTGCTTCAAAAAATATTTTAGAAAGTGTTGGGGCATGGAAAGGGGTATTAAGTCGCAGGTCTTGTCCTTTCAAGCGTATGCGTGTTTGGGAAACGGCTGGAGATACTGAGTTTAATAGTGATGATATCAATCATTCGGAATTGGGGTTTATTGTCGAAAACAGGGTTACTCAATTGGCTTTATTAGAAAGGCTTAATGATTTTGACAATGTTGAGCTTATTGCTCCAGTTAATATAAAAAAAATAAATTATTCGGTTTATGAACCTACAGTACTTGAATTGAGTGATGGTAGCGAAATTCAAACCAGTTTATTAGTTGCTGCTGATGGCGGAAACTCCAGAGTGAGACAAACCGTTGGTCTGGGTGTGACCAGTTGGGATTATAAACAGCATGCATTGGTTATCTATATTGAAACAGATTATGGGCAGCAGGATATAACCTGGCAGCGCTTTGTTCCTAGTGGGCCGCAAGCATTTTTACCCCTTACAGGTAATTATGGCTCTATAGTCTGGTATAACTCACCAGATGAAGTGAGACGACTGAAAACTTTATCTAATGAAGATTTAATTGCTGAATTAACAGCTACTTTTCCTGATTGTCTGGGCAAGGTTAAACAGGTTTTAGGATTGGCTAGCTTTCCTTTAAAACGCCAACATGCACAGCAATATGTTAAATCAGGTGCTGTGTTGGTTGGTGATGCCGCTCATATGATTAATCCTTTGGCTGGGCAGGGGGTAAATATTGGTTTACTGGATGCGGCAGCATTGGGTGAGGTATTAATTGATGCTAATGCGAAAGGTGAAAATGTGGGTGATATTGTTGTATTGAAGCGTTATGAAAAAATGCGCAGAAATGAAAATTTAAAAATGATGACAGTGATGGATGTTTTTTACCGGGTTTTTAGTAATCAAATTCTCCCAGTTAAGTTTATTAGAAATCTGGGGCTGGGTTTAGCAGAGCGCGTTTTACCCGCAAAAAACAAGGTGATGCGCATGGCAATGGGCCTGGAAGGAAAATTACCTAAGTTAGCACGTGGTGAACCCTTGCGGTAACAGTGAAATATAGAATAGATAGAGTTGAATAATTAATAATTTAGACTAATGTTTTAAGGAACAGGTTTGAGTTATGAGGTGCTCTGGTGGAAAGACGATTCTATCCTCGCGTGGCAAGGCCGTTTTCAGCAATTGTTGAAAACGAAGAAGGCGTACATTTGAATGTTGTTGCAATTGAAGCTTCAAGTGAAGGCTTTTGTATTCAATGTAATATTTTTGAGAGAAATCTCATTACTCCGGAAGGGAGCTTTGTTCGAGATGGAAAACCGGTCGAGTTATTTGTCTGGATGGACTTGCCTTCAGAAAGTGGTGATATAGCTAATAAAATAGGTACACGCTGTCATGTTGCCTTCTCAAGGCGTATATCCAGAGATCAATGTATGATTGGAATGAGATACATGGAGCTTGATACGGTTGTATATGATAACTTGGCTAATTATATTGAATCTTCACTGGCGGTAAATGATTGACATTTTCTGAGGAGAGAGAGTTCAATAATGTTCAAATCTTAACTTAGGAACACGCACGAATAAAATAAGCAATAGGGGCAATCTCAAGCTGACCCCATTGGTTCGTTATATTGAGCCCTATA
>DAOVVZ010000322.1:0-3401 GCA_030636915.1 Methylomarinum sp.
TCTATGCCGGAAAAGAAACGGCTGTGTTCAGCAATATTGTTTTGGTAAAGCATCAGCATACTTTCTAAAACTATGGCCTGAGTATCTGCATCAACATTGATGCTTTTATTTATCATGGCAGCAGCGCCATAAGAGATAAAAGGTTTTATGTCTTGGCAAGATACTTCATCAAAACCATGTATTTTAAGTGCCTGGTTTAAGCAGGCAATTAAATCAGGTGCGGTATCAACCAAAGTACCATCCAAATCAAATAGTACGCAGCTTAGTTTAAAATCTGAAGACATTAAGGTTATTCTGGGCGTTGGAAGGCAGCAATATAGTTAACATCAATGTCTTTTCCCAATTTAAAGCGTTTGCTAAATGGACTGTACTCAATACCGACCATACCTTGTAGCTCTAGTCCAGCTTGTCTTGCTGTTTGGCTAAGTTCAGACGGTTTGATAAATGTTTTGTATTCATGTGTGCCTTTAGGCACCATTTTTAAAACATGTTCTGCTGCAACAATCGCCAATAAATATGCTTTAGGTACGCGGTTAAGGGTAGAGAAAAAAACCATACCGCCGGGTTTAACCATTTTTGCACAAGCAGCAATAATAGAAGCTGGATCAGGCACATGTTCTAGCATTTCCATACAGGTAACATGATCAAAACTTGCTGGTTCTTGTTCAGCTAAAGCTTCAGCACTGATTTTTTGATAATTTGCTTTAACGCCTGATTCAAGACCATGTAAATCAGCAATGTCTATTAAGTCTTCACTTAAATCAATACCTAAAGCATCTGCGCCTTGTTTCGCTAAACCTTCAGTTAAGATGCCACCACCGCAGCCTACATCAACGACACGTTTACCTTGTAAGTCGGCATAATCTTGAATAAAACGAATTCTTAATGGATTGACATCATGCAAGGTTTTAAACTCACCTTGAGGATCCCACCAGCGTTCAGCTTGTGAACCGAATTTTTCTATTTCGTGTTGATGTACGTTTTCTGCTACTGTCATAGTGTTAGGCTCTTAATAAGTTTGTATAGTTTACTATATTACTGGGTTATTCGCTATTGCTAAGCAATGAGTGCTAAATAACTTTGAAGTACTGATTTATAGCCCTTTCCAAAGGGAGAGGGGGTGGGTGTGGGGGAAATAAAAAAATCTCTTACACAAAACACTTATATAAAGTTTCGTAAGTTATCAAATCCTACTTCCTTAGCAAATCTAAATTTACTGACCATTTTACTTTATAGTTTTGAAAGGTATGTAATAAATTACATGTTAAATGTAATGGTATTGTTGTTGAATCAATCATACCCATAAATATCAAGGTATCTTGTTTTTAGTGCGACATCGTAAGCCTGCTAAATATGGATTGAATTGGTCAGGCGGGTTTCCTTAGCAGTTAGATTGTTTAATAGATGAGTTTAATAAAATCTATCGATATTATTAAATACAAGTGATGGGTTTATTCCAAACGTATCACGGAAACAGCGATTGAAATGTGCTGAATCAGTAAACCCAGCTTCCACGCAATGCATGAAATTAGGGAATAAAAAATCAACAAGGTAAACAGTAACCAAGGTTCTAGCTGTTACAATATGAACTGTTAATCGTAAGGAAAATAGGCCGTGTTAGAAATATCCAATACTGTTTCCATCTCTGATAATGAGATAGAAATTTCGGCAATACGAGCACAGGGCGCAGGGGGACAAAATGTCAATAAAGTCTCATCAGCCATACACTTACGTTTTGATATTAATGCCTCCTCACTCCCTGAGTTTTATAAACAACGCTTGTTAAGTTTGCGTGACAAACGCATCACCAAAGACGGTATTATTATCATCAAGGCCCAGAAATATCGCACGCAAGAAAAAAATCGAGACGATGCTTTTGAGCGCTTAAAAGAAATTATTAAACAAGTAATGACAGTGCAGAAAGTAAGACGGCCGACTAAACCCACAAAAGGCTCTCAGAAAAGACGAATGGACAGCAAAACGCAACGAAGTAAGACCAAAGCTTTGCGGGGTAAGGTGACTGAGTAATATTGTCTTTAAGCACTAAAAAATTAATATGCTTTAAAAAGCCTTTTCCAGAGAGGGGGATGGGGGGCGTAAGCTAATCCATTGTTTATTGGTGAATAAATTAGCTCTCAATTAAAATTTAATGTAGGTATCACAATAAATAATGAAGAAAACCGATAAAAAAATAAATAATCAAATATGCCAAGCTTTAACTAAGGTATGTGAAACGGCAAAAGATGAAGTAAAAGGCTTCCAATGGCTTACGCACTTTGTTGATTACAAGCAGTTCCCAAGTAGTTTGTCAGTCATCTGCATATTTGATACAAGCGCTGAGCTTGAACAAGCGCAGCAACAAAGTAAAGATCAGCTGATTGTTAGTTTAATTAAAAGCGAACTCGAACAAATTAATATTAACCTCAAAGAAATCAGCCGCCATGTTTTATTTGATACGGAAGAAGCTTGTAAGTTAGAGCATAATGGTAAATGGCAAGAGCGTTTTAATTGAGGTAAACGAAAAACAAGAGCTAAGTTTTTGGTTAATTGATATAGGATGTGCAGAGGTACGAATAACACCATGGATGGTGTGTAGTAGAGCAACGCAGGAGCAGTTGCCAGGTGGTGTGAATTATTAGGCTCATGCCAATTAATCTCTTGAGGGGAATAACCAATCCAAAGCCTAATAACTCACTTGGAGGATAGATTACGTTAAACGATCTTAATTGTTAAATGGTTAGATTTAATGGATCTATTAATGAGTTTAATAGTCCTTTTTTACTTTTCCAAATTAGACAAATATTGCTGTGGGATTGGGTTATCCGCAATTTGCTTTCCAACAGTAGCAATTAAGTTTCTTATCCATTGCTCGGCTGGGTCTTTTTCATAGAGCGGATGCCAAGTCATAGACAATTGGTAGCTGGGTAATACAATGGGCGTATGCAATAACTTTAACGGCGCCATTTTCACAAATTTTTCAGCCACTCGATAGGGTAGGGTGAGTACCATATCCGTTTGCGCAATGATTAACGGTGCAGACAAAAAGTGGGGTACGATTAACGCTATTTTTCGGTTTAAATTGTTTTGATGTAGCCAGTGGTCAACAATTCCGTGTTCACTTCCTGAGGGTGAAATTAAAATATGATCCATTTGGGTATATTGTTCTAATGAAAGGGTATCCCCAATCGTGGGGTGGTCTTTTCTGACAATCGATACAAAGACATCATTAAATAGCGCTTGCTGGTTAATTCTTGAGGGTGTTTCTAGCGACACATCAAAGCCAATAGCTACATTAATAGAGCCATTTTCCAGCTCTTCTTCAGGCATGTATTCACTGGTTTGCCTAACATGAATGTTCACCCCCGGTGCTAGTTCACGAACTTTGTTTAATAAAGAGGGCA
>DAOVVZ010000129.1:0-5272 GCA_030636915.1 Methylomarinum sp.
AGGGAGTCTAATTATCTGTTTTAGCAACGCTGCCTATCAGCAGAAATCGACCGATAGAAAACAGTATCAGTGACCATGTAAAGTATAGCTCCAGTATTCCACCCACTCAACACCCGACTCACCGACACTAACATTTACAGTACCGCACAAACCATCAGACAAAAAAAAGCCCCACTAAAAAGTGAGGCTTTTTTCCTAACAAAAAGAGTTATCTTCTTATTGAGGTTGAACTTGTGCAGCTTGTAGACCTTTAGGGCCATTTTCAACTTCATATACAACAGTTTGGCCTTCAGCCAAAGTTTTGAAGCCATCGCCAACGATTGCTCTAAAGTGTACGAATACGTCTTCACCACCGTCTTGTGGAGAGATAAAACCAAAACCTTTAGATTCGTTGAACCATTTAACTGTACCAGTTGCCATTTTTGAAATCCTCAAAATGTAAAAAAAAATAAAACGCGTGCAGATGACATGATAAGGATTCAGAGAGGAGCCAATTACAGGATGTTCTTAGAAAACCAGCTTGAGCCAATGCAAGCGAGGAAATTATACCCTAACAAAACACAAAATAACAACATTTTTTAGAAAAAACTTACCTACCCAGTCTCTTAGAAAACATTAAATACATCCCAGCTTTCTATAAATAGATGCTCTGTGCTTCAACATCTTCAGCCAATTTTCTTAGAACATCCTTTCCACTACGAAAATTTTCGTCATCAAAACTAATCCAGCTCTCGCCTGTTAAAACATACCAACGTAGTAACAAAGCCTTTAATTTTATTTCGCCACTCACCGTAAAATGCCACTTTTTGAGCAGCACACTATAGCCTTCTGGTTCAATAGGCGATGTTAATTGCCTTAACTTACTTAAACGAAGCACTATCAGTTCTATACAACTGATTTGACTGTCTATCCATTCTGTCACTAATTTAGCATTTATTTTGTCTATAGAAGCAACGTCATTATCTGAGATCACCTTAATGCAATGAATAAGCTCACTAGAGCTAAACCTAACCGCCATTTCATAAAATGCAGCCGCTTCCATATCATACAAGCAACCTTCATTGTATTCGGTAGCAGGTATAGACGATGTCTTAATAGTGCAGGCATCAGGCCAATTATTTCCAATTAACTGCGGGTAAAATGTAGCCCCTGTTCCCATATCAACAATTTTTGAGGCTACCATTAGGCTTCCTATTTGCTTTGATTTGTGACCGGCAATCCCTATATTGAGCATTACTGGTAACTGAGCATCAGGGTACAAGGCTAAGGTATAAGCAACCCCACCCGCCATTGCCACCTTACCCACCCCTGTCACTGTTAAGGCAATTTCATTGTTTTTGTAAATTGCAAAAGCATGTGCTGCCTGCTGTTTTTTTAGGCCAAAAAGTCTAATCATAGGCTTCGCTTCACACTCTAATGCGACAAAAATAAATAACTGGGGGGTTAACTGACTAATCATTCGGCAAATACCGGTCTATTATCTGTTGGTAGATCTGAGCATCCTCCACCTTCCCTCGCTTTAAAGCACCATTTTTAAAAATGGTGCTTTTTTTTAACAACATGCTGATTGCTTCCTGTTTATTATCTTCCCCTAAGGTATCAGCTAGAATAATACTTTGTAACGCTTGTATCCTGTAGCGATCCATTCCCCAATATTTCATTGATAACTGATCTTCATGTCCGCCATATTTTTTAATCTGTGGCTCTTCTATGTAAAGTACAGGGTATTTTGCTGTCACTCTCAACCACAAATCATAGTCTTCGCAAGCAGGTAATGTAATATCAAAATCTCCAACATCATTAAAAACCGAGCGATGAATCAAAATAGAAGAAGGCGACATCGCACATAAAGGCAAGCAATGACTAAAAATCCAACCTCCGACTTTTTTATGTTTTTTCATTTGATTAACTCTAACTCCATTACGAATCCAGAGTTCTTCTGTATGACATACTTTATAACCGGGGTTTAACCTGACTAATTCCAACTGATTTTCTAACTTCTGCGGTAACCATTCATCATCTGAGTCTAAAAAAGCCATCCATTGACCTTTTGCCTTTAGCAGGCCTCTATTTCTTGCACTACTTACGCCCTTATTTTGCTGCTGACTATAGACTGCATCGGGAAAATGCTCCCGCATCATTTCAGCAGTGTCATCGGTCGAGCCATCATCAATGACAAGCACCTCATAATCAGAAAAAGTCTGCTCATAAACCGACTCCAATGCACGTTTTAACAGCGCACAGCGATTATATGTTGGAATAATAATCGAGACATTGAACACAAAAACTCCTTATATTTTAAATAATTGTTGAACTATCTTAATAAATAACATAGATTAACAACCTAACTCTAATAAGGAGGCGACTATGTCTGCTGTCATGCAAATAAACCCTGAAAGACGCGAGCAAAACCAACATCTAGTTTCTGAATTACAACAAGAAAGACTTCAAGTATGGTCTTTATATTGCAAAGTTGCGGAACAAAAACCGTTTTCATGCTCTTCAAAAACTCAGGCATTATTGACTCAGTTTTCTCAATTATTGATTGATTATGTTTCCTTAGGCCATTTTGGTATCTACGAGCGACTCATCTCAGGCACAGAACGCAGAGAAATAGCTTTAACTGCGGCTAAAAACATGTACCCTGAATTCTCACAAACGACTGAAGCCGTTATCGCCTTTAATGACAAATATGACGATCATAAACCGACACTTAGCATTGATAAGCTAGAGGCTGACCTGTCTTCTTTGGGGGAAAGCCTTGCAAAAAGAATTGAACTTGAAGATGAACTCTGCGAACTCGTGCTGGAATAATATTAAGCTTGATATGCCACGTACGGTTATAACCACCTTGGGTTACGTTGATTTACCTACCCCCATGTAGTTTTTGGCATGCGCGAGGTGAGCAAAGGCACTTTCCTTACCATCCTTTCAAGTGTGGTGGGCACGCTATCGCTTTGCCCCCCCTACAAAACTGTTTGAACCATTACTGTTATGACGCAATAGAATAACGTCAACCCCCCAAGATATCATCAGCAGCAACAAACTAGCTTAAGCGGACTAAAAGCAGTCCGCTCAACACCTTATTGCAATTCCATCTCTCCTATAGACGTACCTGTTCCCGTATCTTTCGCGCCTGCCACAAATAAATCCTTCAAGCGTTTAAATGCTGTCCATAATGTTTTATCCATCACTACTTCATTACCTATAGATACAATCACACGAGTTAGTTCCGGGATTTTAGTTTTGGTAGAAATCATGTAAATAGGCTGCACATATAGTATCGAATGTTCCATAGGCAAAATAATCATACGTCCTCTTTGAACTCTTGATCCATGTTGATCCCACAAGGTAAATTGTTCTGAAATCTCTGGACTCTGATCAATCAAAGCATCGACCTGTGCAGGACCATTCACCTGAATATCTTTATTAAACTTATGGATGGTAATACCTGGCTTATAAGCATCTCCACACAGTTCATTATCAGCTGTTCCTGCCACGCCTATCATGCTTAAATTATCACGATGCACTGGTGTCATTGGATTGATCATGACAAACTCTTCTCTGTCATTACAATTATCAAAATCCATGGTTATAAAATAGGGCAATACCGGTTTTTTATTTACAGTAGCAAATTGCCACGTCTCAGCCTGCTCATAAAATAATTCCGGCGTTTTCTGGTGATACTTTGCGTAGACCTTCATCTGCAGATAAAACAAATCACGCGGATAACGTAAATGCTTTTGTATTTCTGCGGGCATCTTTTCCAGCTCCTGAAACACGCCAGGATAAGCACGACTATAGGCCTGAATAATCGGATCCGATGGATTGGAAATATAATACTTTGTTCCCCCACTATAAGCATCTACGGTAATCTTTACTGAGTTACGAATATAATTAAACTGATGTTTTCCATCAAGAAAATCATCTGCTGCAGGCTTTGAAACTGGATAATGATTAGACAAGGTATATGCATCCTGCACCCAATAAAACCTATCTTTAGTTATAACAAGATAAGGGTCTTTATCCAAATGCAGAAAAGGCGTAAGTGTATTAATGCGTTCTATAATATTTCTACGCAACAACATCTTGCTTTTCTTGCTTATATTTGTGGAAAAGAATATTTTTTCATCTTTAAAATAGAAAGCAAACAACGCCTTTCTAAAATAAGAAGGAATGGGGACACCTGCTTTTCCTTTATAACTGCTGTCTAAGCTAGGGTCGGTTCCTGCAAGCTCTTTAATATCTAATTTATTTGGAACAATGACGTATTTATAATTCTCCTGACCGTAATAAATATCTGGGTACTTAACACTAAACCCCATAGTAGAAGACATATTCAGGTCTCGTAAATACCAAATAATGGGTTTAGCTGCGTCCTGAGCGGCGGGAGTGACTACTGCACCATACCCATGTGTATAGCGGAGATGAGTGTTCTCCCAATTTTGAGCTTCTACCGGTAATTTCTTGATGTTCATTTCTCTTGCGGCCAGATTTACTTGCTGCAAATGCTCATTAAGAAAATAACGGTCTTCATCGACTTCTTTGAACCGATAATAAGGTCTTATTCCTTGTAACTGCATATAGCCATCTGTTAGATATTCTCTATCCCAGACAGGAATGTTTTCAAAATGTCTCTGGGTACTCCACTGCTCAATATCCTGACTTGCATCCAGCGTGACTGTATAATCAACCGTGTTTATATTATTCAGATCATAGGCATCCAATGTGGCGTCTATATTATTCTTCATAAAAGACTTTTCAGTGGTCACTGGACTTGGTTTTACTATAAATTTTTCAATTAAGTCAGGAATGGTTTGAACTTTCTGCAACCCCAAAACCATTAAAAAAATCATCCCAGAAACAAAAAAAGGCGCTTTAACTCTATGTCTTTCAGAAAATATAAAAATAACCGCTGTAACCGCTGTGGCAATAAAAGTGACTATTGATAGCCATATCAGCGGTAGTTGATAACGTATTTCAACGAACCCGGGCCCAAAGAATACCGGTTCATGGCTGTCCGTGTACAACAACGAAAAACGATCAAGTAAAAAGCCCCAGACAACAAAAAGAACAACGAAACTTATCAATACAGTTAAATGTATTTTGGCACCCACTGGAAACTCTTTGTTCTGATTGGGGACAAATATGTGCTCTAACCAATATAAACATCCCACCAATAAAAACAACAAAATAGCTGTCATCAATAGCTCTTGTTGAATCAACATGAAAATGGGATAAGAAAACAGGTAAAAACTGACATCATTGCCAT
>DAOVVZ010000126.1:0-5290 GCA_030636915.1 Methylomarinum sp.
ACATTTGATATTGATCTTTTATACGGTGCCCAGCATAAATTAAAGTTATCTAATGAATTTGAAGTTAACGGACTTATTGGTTTACTTCAAAAGGTTGATAAAAGCTTTAAGGTTACTCAAGAAGGCCATTATAGAGCGGTTAATAATAAGGGTTTTTTGGTTGAGCTAATTAAAAAAACACCTGAAGCACCATTTAAAGTTGAATCTCAGGTTATTTCTAGCCGTAAAGATGACCTTAAAGCGGTTGAAACAGAGGGTTTAAAGTGGCTGGATAATGCGCCTTCTTTTCATAAAACAGCCATTGCTGAAGATGGTACCCCGGTTAATCTTGTAGTACCTGATCCACGTTATTTTGCTTTAAATAAGCTATGGATTAGCCAAAAGGATGACCGAGACCCCGTTAAAAAGCCAAGAGATCTTCAACAAGCCAAAGTTATTGCAAGTATTGCTGTTAATTATCTGGGTTTGCCTTTTGATGATGATTTTTTACGAGTATTTCCTGAATCTATAAGAAAGAACTTACCCGACTTGATTGATACTAATCCAGCATCAGAAAGCCTGGATATGCTTTTCCCTTAGATTGAACTTTTCAAAGGATTTGTCATCACTTTTTATTGAAATATTTTTTCAACTACCCAGTCATAAAGGCCATTTCAGCTGCAATTTGTTGTCCATTGGGTACTTGTCCGTAATTATGTAAGTGGACATCACCTATTGAACTTGATTTATTGGCGTTCATTACACTGGTAACTTGCTTATTTAGTCCTCCAGGTGGAATATTAGAAGTTTGTGATTGTGTTAATGCTGCATTGGTTTTGGTGGAGCTGTCGTTGCTACTGATTGATTTGCTACCCCACCTAAATCTATATCAATACCTGGGACAAGATTAATCATTCCAATAAGTTTATCGGCTCCACTTAAAAGAACCAAGTTATGTAACCAACCCTTACCGCTATTGCTGAATTAATTGAAATTCTTTCTTATTAAATGGAGTAAAATTCTTTGGCCATTCACAAGAAAGCTGACACAAAAGTCGTAATTGCTCAGGTGCATCCATATTTACCCTTACCAAGTTAATGCTAAAACTCTTTTTTGATGCTTCAAATACGGTGTAAAAATCTTCTGCAAAGAATTTTGGACAAAACTCGACCACCTCAATAGGATCTTTTGTTCTTAAAATGAGAGCATTTTTATCATATTCATTTTCCAAATCAGCACACATGTAGAGCTTTTCACCTGGATCTAATTCATTAGCTCTCTTTTTGTAGCTTTCAATTAAATGACTTACACCATGAGCAAAAAAGTTTACGACATATTTGCCGTCTACAGCAAAAGGTACAGGGTATAGTCTTAAGCTGTCGGTTGCTTTAATTCCTCCTGTTCTTGCTAGTTCTTCGAATTGAGAGTAACCATCTACGCCAATATTAAGCCAATCTAAAAACTCAGGGCGATCAGGTCTGGATTTATTTAAGATTCTATTTTGAAAAACCGGAAAAATTTTGTCAGAGCGGTATGTTTTAAAAAAATCGTTCATGCCGGCCAGTCCTAGCTCCATTTGTTTTATTTAATAGATATAATCCTCCTCCATCACTGAGCCGCTGATCCTTTTCTTGTGGTTTCGCGTTAGCAATGGTCTTGGAGTTAAGCATATGAATTGCCATAAAAAAGCCTACAAATTGCAGTAACAATTTAGCAAAATGCAGTAACTTTTATTAGCACATGAAAGTTACTGCAAAAGTTACTGCATTTTGTCTTGAATCTAATTGTATCTTATTGTACTTCTACGGGCATAAAAAAAGCCCAATGCCTTATGGCTATTGAGCTTTCTGTACTTCTTTGTACTTCCCTGTATTTCTCTCTGGTGCCGATGGCCGGAGTTGAACCGGCACGACCTAAGTCACCACCCCCTCAAGATGGCGTGTCTACCAATTTCACCACATCGGCAAATCTCAATCGATCCCTTATACAGAAAAATCGATTACCCCGAAAAGTCATTAATCAATCTATCGAGGGGTAATTACAACTCTTTTGCTTATTCAGCAACTGCTTTTGTCTCTTCAGTCAATGCAGCAGGCACTTCTTCCTTAACTACAGGAAGACTATCTAAAACAGGTACGGCTTCTGCGTTATTAACTAAAGGTACATCAGCAAGTACATTTTCAACTTCAGGTGCAGCCATTAAGTCAGTATCACCTTCGTTATTACCGACTATCACTGCTAACCCCAAGCTTGTTGAGAAAAACAAAGCGGCCAGAATCGCAGTTGTTCTGGATAAAAAAGATGATGCACCTTGTGCACCAAAAACTGACCCTGATGACGCACTACCGAATGCAGCACCGGCATCAGCTCCCTTACCTTGTTGAATAAGTACTAGGCCAACAACACCCAATCCTAACAACACATGAACAACTATGATTGCTTGATACATATATTTCTACTTAAATCGCTTTGTAAATTGCTAAAAATGAGGCTGCATCTAATGAAGCCCCACCAATTAAGCCACCGTCAATATCAGGCATTGCAAAAATAGCTTTTGCATTGTCTGGCTTAACGCTGCCACCGTATAAAATCTGAATTTTTTCTGCAACTGTTTGACTTTTAGCTGCTATTTGCTCACGAATGTATTTATGAACTTCTTGTGCCTGTTCATCAGATGCTGTTTTTCCTGTACCGATTGCCCATACTGGCTCATAAGCGATAACAGAGTTTGCAAGTGCATCAATACCTGCCATATCGATAACCGCATTTAATTGCTCATCAATAACTGCAAATGTTGTATCACTTTCACGCTCTTCTAATGTTTCACCGATACATAAGACAGGAACTAAACCTTCTTTTTGTGCTTGGCAAAAACGTGCTGCAACTGATTCATTCGTGTCGCCATAGTAAGAACGTCTTTCTGAATGTCCTACTAACGCATAACTACAACCACATTCTTTTAACATAAAGGCTGATACTTCACCTGTATACGCACCTGATGTTTGATCAGCTACATTTTGACCACCCAATGCTAATGGAGTATTTTCTATTGCACGCTCAATATCAGACAAATAAACCGAAGGAACACAAACAGCAATACCTTTATCACCATCTTTCAGACCAGCAACGATTGCATTTGCTAATTCAAGTCCTTCAGAACGTGAACCGTTCATCTTCCAATTACCCATCACGAGAGATTGACGCATTACATACTCCAAGAAAAATTAAACCACTTATAATATAGGTTAAACCCTACAAACTCAAGCTCAGATTGCTTTCTTCACATCATCAACCAATTGATCGGCATATTTAACCACATCATCATAATTTTCACCTTCAACCATCACCCGAATCAAAGGCTCTGTTCCTGAGGCTCGCAATAACACTCGCCCCTTTGCCCCCATTTTTTTCTCTACCGTTTGTACGGCTTTCTGAATGCTCTCAACCTCATCAAGGTTTACTTTTTTATTGACTCGTACATTCTTTAGTATCTGTGGATATTTCTGCATCCCAGATTTAAGTTCGTATAGGCTTTTGCCGGTTTGCTGTATTTCAGCTAAAACTTGCAATGCTGCGACTATACCATCACCTGTCGTGGTTTTATCCAAACAAATGATATGACCCGAGCCCTCTCCACCTAAAACCGCCTTATTTTTAATCATCATCTCCATTACATAACGATCACCTACATTTGCTCTTAATAAGTTAAGCCCAAGTGCTTTAAGACTGTTCTCCATACCTAAATTGGACATCAAGGTTCCGACTACATTATTTTGCAACTCACCTGCTTGTTGCTTAGATTTTGCGATGATATAAATCAACTCATCTCCATCAACAACCTCACCTTTGTGATCAACCATTATTAAACGGTCACCATCACCATCTAATGCAATCCCTAAATCAGCTCGAAATTCTATAACTTTTTCAGCCAACAATTCTGGCTTAGTCGCGCCACATTCCTCATTGATATTCAGCCCATCGGGTTCTACACAGATGCTAACGACTTCTGCCCCGACTTCGGTAAATACATGCGGTGCAATGTGATAGGTTGCACCATGGGCGCAATCTACAACGATCCCAAGCCCCCTAAAATCAAGACTTGTTGATACCGTTGATTTACAAAACTCAATATATCGCCCTGCTGCATCTTCTATTCGACTGGCTTTACCTAGCATTGACGACTCAACAGTGGACATAGGTGAATCGATATAACTTTCGATTTTATGCTCTAGCTCATCTGGTAATTTAGTACCTTCAACCGAAAAGAATTTTATTCCATTATCGTAATACGGATTATGAGAAGCACTAATGACTATGCCTGCTTTTGCACGTAAAGTCCGAGTTAAATAAGCAATACCTGGCGTAGGCATAGGCCCTAATAATCGTGTATCTACGCCCGCAGCTGACAAACCAGCTTCTAATGCAGACTCGAACATATAACCAGAAATCCGTGTGTCCTTCCCAACCAAAACAAACCCATGACCTTCTTCTGCAAATACTCGCCCTGTTGCCCAGCCAAGTTTAAGCATAAAATCAGGGGTAATTGGGTGCTTACCTACCTCCCCCCTAATACCGTCGGTTCCAAAATACTTTTTCTTCATTATTACCTGCTCCGCATAAATAAACGAATAATCCGAGTTTCTTTATCCCAAAAAAAAAGGAGAGGCAAGCCTCTCCTTTTTTCAACAAACCAAGCTAGTTTTGCTTAGCCGTTTCATCATCAACTGACGAATTATCATCCTTTTTATCCACTTCTTCAGACTTATCATCTTTATCAGCAGGAGGAGGCGTATCATCCCATCCTTGCGGCTCTCTAACAGGCTTTCTACCCATCAAATCTTCAATTTGATATTTATCGATAGTTTCATACTTCATTAAAGCATCAGCCATAGTGTGCAAAATATCTTCATTATCTTTCAAAATCTGCTCAGCACGCTGATAGTTTTGATCAATAATTTTTCTGACTTCTTCATTAATTGTGCAAGCAGTACCTTCTGCAATTGATTTATTTTGGGTCACAGAGTGGCCTAAAAATACTTCGCCATCTTCTTCACCGTAAGCCAAAGGCCCTAATCGACGAGATAAACCCCATTTAGTTACCATATTTCTTGCTAGCTCAGTCGCTCTTTCAATATCATTAGAAGCACCTGTAGAAACCTGCTCCCAACCAAAGATTTGCTCCTCAGCGATACGACCACCATATAAACTCGAAATCATACTGTCTAATTTACATTTACTAGCACTGTATTGATCTTTTTCCGGCAAGAACATAGTCACACCTAAAGCACGACCTCTAGGCATGATGCTGACC